>JAOAIT010000039.1 GCA_026414565.1 Verrucomicrobiia bacterium | reverse complement strand
CCCCCCAACCGCGCGCCCACCATTCAGAACTCAGACCCTTCGCTCCTTCCCTGCTTCGGGTTCATTCGATTCCATTCGTGGTTTTAACCAGCTCCCGCAACAAATTGGCTCCAGGCCATCCCCCGCCCCCCTCACGCCTCATGCCCCTCCCCCGCCGGCCGCCGCCAGTTCTGCCGCGGCCCAAACAACGCCGTCCCAATCCGCACCATCGTCGCCCCCTCCTCGATCGCCACCTCGTAATCCCCGCTCATCCCCATGCTCAGCTCCGGCAGCGCCGCCCCCACCACCTGCTCGCACTCCGCCCTCAGCTCCCGCAGCCGCCGAAACACCGGCCGCACCCGCTCCGGCTCCGGCGTCCACGGCGCCAGCGTCATCAAACCCCGCACCTCCAGCCGCGGCAGCGCGTGGATCGCCCGCCCCTCCGCCAGCAGCCGCTCCGGCGCAAAACCAAACTTGCTCGCCTCCCCCGCCACGTTCACCTCCAACATAATCGGCCGCCGCAATCCCAGCTTCTCCGCCCACCGCTCCAGCTCCTCCGCCAGCGCCAGACTGTCCACCCCCTGCACACAATCAAAATGCTGCAGCGCATCCCGGCACTTGTTCGACTGCAAATGCCCGATCAAATGCCACCGCAACCGCCCCGGACACAGCGGCCGCTTCGCCTTCCCCTCCTGCACCTTGTTCTCCCCAAACAACTCCACCCCCAGCGCCGCCGCCGCGCACACCGCCTCCGGCGGCTGCCCCTTGCTCACCGCCATCAACTGCACCTCCCCCGGATCCCGCCCCGCCCGCGCACAGGCCGCGGCCATCCGCTCCCGAATCCGCTCCAAATTGCCCGCCAGCTCATTCATGCCGACCCACCACCCCCCCCTCCACCCCCGGCGCCCGCGCCGCCGGCGGCGCCTGCGCCTCCCGCTGCTTCTCATTCCACGTGATCAGCGCCGCCCCCGCCATGATCAACGCCACCCCGCACCACCGCATCCATGACACCGGCTCCTTCAAATAAACCAGCGCCGCCAGCGTCGTCATCACAAAACTCAACGACGTCAGCGGCCACACAAAACTGATGTCCTTCTGGCTCATCAAATACAACAAACACAAAAAAAACAGCGCCTCAAAAAAAACCCCCAGCACCACCCGCGGATGCACCACCACCTTCCAGAACATCGGCCACACATTCCGCAGCGTGATGTCCCCGCCCCCGCACACCGCATTGATCCCCTCCTTCAACAACACCACCCCCACCGCCTCGCACACCAGCCCCACCAGCAAAATGATCAATATCTTCGTCATAAATCGCCATAATGTATGAGCTGCAAACCCAGCCGCCCCACCAGCGCCTTCACCCGCGGACTGCACAACGCATCCAGCTCATGCTTAAATTCCGTCACCGTCGGATGACTGTAAAGCTCCGAATCGCCCGCCGGCAAATGCGGCAGCAGCCCCAGCACATACGCCTCATCCACCCGCCCGTCCTGCAACTGCCCAAACACCGCCCCCGCACACCGGATGCCCCGCCGCGCCAGCGCCCGCCGCTGCCCCCGCCCCAGCGCCGCAAATATCCCCGCATGCAACAACCGCACCCCATACCGCCCCCGCGCCGCCCGCCAATTCGGCCCCAGCGGCTCCCGCACCACCCGCACATGCCTTATCCCCCACGCCGGCGCCAGCTCCAGCAACAACTTGAACACCACCGGCTGCTGATGCAAATGCAGATGCCCGTTCACATGATCCAGCCGCAGCCCCGTCTCCCGAAACCGCCCCAACTGCGCCTCCAGCTCCCGCCGCAACGGCTCCCGCCAGTCCCGCCGCCAAAAATACCGCCACCCCACCACCACCGGATCCCGCCCAAACTGCCCCGCCTCATCCACCAGCCCCCCCAGCTCCCCCGCCGGCAGCGCCGCCCGCCCCTGAATCAACGTCACATGCAGCCCCACCGCCAGCCCCGGATGCCCCCGCGCCATCGCCACCGCCGCCCCCGCCGCCGGCTCGTTCACCATCAAACTGGCGCTCGTCAAAATCCCCTCCACATGCGCCTGCTCCACCGCCGCATTATGCTCCGCCGTGCGCCCCAGGTCATCCGCATTCACGATCAATCGCCGCACGCCGCTCATGCCTCAGCCCCCCGCCTCACGGCAGCCCATAATTCGCCGCCGCCGATCCCCACGCCACCCGCGCCCACGTCCGCAAAATCAATCCCACCTTGTAACACCGCGGCACCCGCGTCAGCCGCGGCCCAAACACGTCATACCCACGCCGCTCCAGCCGCCGCAACAAACTCCAGTACACCGACCCCATCAACTCCGCCGCCACCATCGCCCGCCGATCCTCCGCCGGCAACAGCTCCCGCGCCCGCCGGTAATATCCCCGCGCCCGCTCCGCCATCGCCGCCGCCGCCGCCGCATACGCCGGCGTGTAACGCCCCGCCAATATGTCCGCCTCCGCGCACCCCTGCCGCCGCAGCTCCTCCTGCGGCACATAAATCCGCCCCCGCGCCGCATCCACCCGCACATCCCGCAAGATGTTCGTCAACTGCAGCGCCTTCCCCAGCGCCACCGCATACTCCCGGCACCCCGGATTCCGATACCCAAAGATCTCAATGCTCAACAACCCCACCGCCGACGCCACCCGGTAACAATACACCTCCAGCTCCGCATACGTCCCATACCGCGCAATGTCCAAATCCATCTCCACCCCACGCAACACCTCCTCCAACAACTCCGGCGCCAGCCGGTACCGCTCAATCACCGGCTGCAGCTCCTGCAACACCGCCAGCCCCGGACGCTCCCCCCGGCACGCCGCCTGCACCTCCGCCCGCCACCGCGCCAGCGCCGCCCGCCGCTCCGCCACCGGCCGCTCCTCCTCATCCGCCACATCATCCACCTCCCGGCAAAACGCGTACAACGCCGCCATCGCCGCCCGCTTCTCCGCCGGCAACAACACAAACGCCAGGGCCAGATTCGAGGCGCTCTTCCGCGTGATGGCCTGGCTCTCGCTCATGACGCACCCGCCCCGCTCGAAGACGCTGAAGAACCGGACGACGACGACGACGACGACGACGATGGCGGCGGCTCCTCCCGCAACGGCGGCAGCCCCCCCGTCTCCGCCAGCGTCGGATTCCGCGGCCGATGCTCCCGCAGCCGCTTCCGCCGCTTGCCCCGATGCCGATGATGCGGCGCGCTCCCCCCCGCCGCCACCACCTCATCCCCCGGCTCCCGCTTCCACCAGTACACCGCCAGAAACAACACCAGCCCCACCAGCAGCGCCGCCCCCAGCACCACCGTCGCCGCCCCCAGCTCCCCCCACAAAGACTTGGCCGTCTGCGGCGTGTTCAACAACTCCCCCCCCGGCCGCCCGCCCCCCAACTGGCTCCACAATATGTTCATCGCCTCCCTCATGCGTTGCTCTCCGGCCCCGGCGCCGCCGCATCCTCCTCCTCCGTCTCCGCCGCCATGTTCAACCGCTGCATCCGATACCGCAGCGCATGCCGCGTAATCTTCAGTTGCGCCGCCGTCCGCGTCAAATTGTACCGGTTCTGCTCCAGCGCCCGCTGAATCAACTCCCGCTCATACCCCGCCAGCGCCTCCTCCAGCGACACCCCCGGCGCCGTCACCAGCCCCTCCTGCTTCCGCAACTGCGCCTCCACCTGAAAATCCGGCAGGCTCCCCGCCTGGATCACCGGCCCGCTCTCCAGGATCACCGCCCGCTCAATCACATTCCGCAGCTCCCGCACATTCCCCGGCCACGTGTGCCCCATCAACTTCTGCGCCGCCTGCGGCGACAATCCCGTAATCCGCTTGTTCATCGCCAGCGCAAACTGCCGCAAAAAATACTCCGCCAGCCGCAGCACATCCTGCCCCCGCTCCCGCAACGGCGGCGGCCGGAACTGCACCACATTCAGCCGGTGAAACAAATCCTCCCGAAACTGATGCTCCTTGATCGCCGCCACAATGTCCCGATTCGTCGCCGCAATCAGCCGCACATTCACCCGCAGCTCCTCATTCCCCCCCACCCGCGTAAACGTCCCATCCTCCAAAAACCGCAGCAGCTTCGCCTGCAGCGGCCGGCTCATGTCCCCAATCTCATCCAGAAATATCGTCCCCCCGTCCGCCTCCTCCACCCGCCCCGGCTTCGTCCGCACCGCCCCCGTAAACGCCCCCTTCTCATGCCCGAACAACTCGCTCTCCAGCAGCGTCTCCGGGATCGCCGCGCAGTTGATCCGCACATAATTCTTCTCCCGCCGCGGACTCAAACTGTGCAGCGCCCCCGCAATCAGCTCCTTCCCCGTCCCGCTCTCCCCCAAAATCAACACCGTCGCATTGCTCTGCGCCACCGTCTGAATCAGCCGCCGCAGCTCCACCATCGCCGGACACTCCCCAATGATCTGCTCCAGCCGCGCCGGCTCATGCGCCCGCTGCCGCAACGCCCGATTCTCCTCCATTAACCGGTACCGCTCCGCGCACCGCGCCACCGCCAGCAACAGCTCCTCCGGCGCAAACGGCTTCGCCAGATAATCCATCGCCCCCGCCTTGATCGCCTCCACCGCCAGCTTCGGCGTCGCATACGCCGTGATCATCAACAACGGCAAATCCGGCCACCGCTGATGCGCCTGCCGCACAAAATCATACCCGCTCAACCCCCCCAGCCGCGCATCCGTGATCACCATGAAACACTTCTCCCCCTCCAGCACCTGCATCGCCGCCTCCGCCGACTCCACCGCCCGCACCACATACCCCTCCGCCGTCAACGCGGCCTCCAGCGACAACCGCATGTTGCGCTCGTCATCCACCACCAGCACCGCCGGCAATTCCATCTTCATGACACCCGTTTCCCAAACGTATGCGGCGGCAACGTTATGACGAACCGCGCCCCTTTTCCAAGCTCAGATTCCACCCGCACCCGGCCCCCGTACACCTCCAGCGTGTGCTTCACAATCGCCAGCCCCAATCCCGTCCCCCGCGGCTTCGTGCTGTAATACGCCTCAAATATCCGCTCCTGCCGGTCCGCCGGGATCCCCGGCCCGCTGTCCCCCACCTCAATCCGCACCGCACCCCCCTCCTCCCGCGCCACCACCAGCTCCAGCCGCCCGCGCCCCTCCATCGCCTCCCGCGCATTCTGCAACAAATTCACAAAGATCTCCCCCAACTGCCCCCGCTGCATCACCACCACCACCGGCTCCTCCGGATACCGCCGCACCACCTCCACCGCAAACCCCGCCTGCCCCGGAAACACCTGCTCCACCGCCCGCTCCAGCTCCTCCACCCCCTCCAGCCGCTCCACCCGCGCATCCGCCAGCTTCGCAAACCCCATCAGCTCCGTCACAATCCGGTCAATCCGCTCCACCTCCTCCCGGATGATCCCAACCTGCCCCCGCACCACCTCCCGCTCCTGGCTCAGCAACCGCTGCAAATTAAACGCCGCATTGTTGATGATCCCCAGCGGATTCTTGAGCTGATGCGCAATCTCCGCCGACAACCGCCCCGCCGCGTCTATCTGCCCCTGCCGCGCCGCCAGCTCCCGCGCCTCCTCCTCCGCCCGCCGCTGCTTCTCCAGCAATATCTGCAGCCCGTAACAAATGAACGTCAGCAAAAACAACACCAGCACCCGCAGCACAAACGGCTCCGTCTGATACTCCACCGGCGGCAGCCCCAGCGCCTGCCGCACCTGCGGATCCAGCCGCGGCGGCACCGTCCAGTTCGTCGCCCACCCTCCCCCGCCACCCGCCTGCCCCGGCCCCGCATTCGTGCTCATCCCCCGCAGCCGCCCCGCCAGATACGCCGCCTCCATCTCCGCCGTCTCCGCGTCCGCCCGCGCCTGCCCCATGTACAACAAACCCGCCGCCAGATACATGAAACATATCGCAAAATTCAGCGTCAACTGCTGCCGCAGCAACGACAACGTCAGCGCGTTGCGCACAATCATCACCGGAAACAGCCAGAACAACAAACTCTCGAACCCCGTCGTGATCAACACCAGGCAGCTCACCAGCGCCCCGTCCAGCAAACCCCCCAGCCACAACACCCACTGCAGCGCCTTCCACGAAAACCGCCGGTAATTCAGCAGCACCCACGCAATGATGACATTCGCCCCCACATACGCCGCAAAAAATTTCTGCACCAGCGACAGCGTCAGCTCCTGCATCTGCACCACCCCCAGCGACCACCGCGGAAACAACACCGCATACGCCACCACCAGCACAATCGCCCCACGCACCGGCAGCAGCACATCCCGCTCCACCGTCCGCATCCGCTCCAACTGCCGCTCCGGATCCACCGGCGGCGGACGCAGCAGCTCCGCCACCTGCCGCCCCATCCGCCACAGCTTGTCCCACTGCCATTCCATGCCGCCCTCCCGCCGGCCCGCGCCGCCGGTGCCCGCTACCCCCCCGGCCGGCAGGACGCCCCCGGCGCGCTATTTGGCGTTCTCCTTCCCCCCGTCCGGCCCCTTCAACATCGCAATAAACTGCCGCATCGCCGGCGACAACACCTTGTGCTTCTTGTAAATCGCCGCCAGCGGCCGGTAAAACTCCCCATCCTCAAAATGCACCTGCACCAGCGTCTGCTTGGCCACCTCCTGCGCCACCGTCGCCTGCGGCACTATCGCCACCCCCGCGTCAATCTCCACCGCCCGCTTCACCGTCTCAATATTGTCAAACTCCATCACCACCTGCACCTCCACATCGTGCTCCTTCAAAATCTTGTCCACCGCCCGCCGCGTCGGAATGTCCGGCTCAAACGCAATAAACTTCTGCCCCGCCAGCTCCTTCAACCGCACCGTCTTGTTCTTCCCCAGCGGATGCTGCGGATGACAGATCAACACCAAAATGTCCTTCCGCAAACTCACCACCTCCAGCTTGTTGTCCTTCGTCGCATACGCCACCAGCCCCAAATCCACCACGTTGCTGATCACATCCTCATACACCTGATTCGCCCGCCGGTACTCCACATGCACATTCACCGTCGGATACGCCTTCAAAAACTTCTTCAAATACGGCGGCAAATCATGCAGCCCGATGCTGTAAATCGTCGCCACCCGGATCGTCCCCGAGATGATGTCCTTGATCTCCTGCAGCTTGCTGTACAACGAATCATACGTCTGAATGATCTGCTTGCTGTACTCGTACAGCACCTCCCCCTCCCGCGTCAGCCGGAACTTCTTCTTGCTCCGCTCGATCAACAGCGAATTAAACTGCCGCTCCAGCGAGCTGATCTGCTGGCTCACCGCCGACTGCGTCACATTATTGATCTGCGCGGCCTTGGTGAAACTCTCCGTCTCCGCCAGGTCGCAAAAAACTTTCAGGCTTTCAATTTGCATAAAAATAGTTAAAGCAAAATGGGGAATTATGTCAACTTATGCACGATTATTTTAAGAAGTTTTTTTTAATCCGCCCACCCACTCCCACCCCTCCTTTAACCCCCCATCCCACCCTCCATTACCCCGCCTTATACCCCACACCCCTACCGCGCAAACAACGCCTCCCGCATCCCCGGCGCCGGCCGCCCCCCCCCCCCCCCCCC
>JAOAIT010000038.1 GCA_026414565.1 Verrucomicrobiia bacterium | reverse complement strand
TGGTGGGTGGTGATTGAGTAACCACCACCCACCGGCTGTGTTGTCCAAATTTTTAAGAGACCGGGATTATTTGAGGATGGGCGTCAGCACGATGTTCCGGTACTCCGCCTTGGTGTGATCGCCCTGCAGGTAGATCGGGCCGGGGCGAAATTCATCTGACCACAGCGCCCCGCCGGTGCAACCGAGCAGCGGCTCGTTATCAATAATCTTCTGGCCGTTGAGGATCACCGTGACGTGCCGGTTCACCAGCGTGATGTCCAGCGTCTGCCACTCGCCCGGCGGCCGTTCTGCGGCCACCTTGGGCGTGATGCGGCTGTAAATGGCGCCCATGTTGTGCGAGTCCACCGGCCGGCCGTAGGTCTCGGCCACCTGCACCTCGTAGATGCCGCGCAGGTAAATGCCGCTGTTGCCGCCTTTCTCCACCATGACCTCCAGCGTCAGGCGGAAGTCCTCAAATTCCTGCACGGTGCGGAGGTTGCCATAATTCTTATGCGGCTGGCCCTCCACTTGCACCGGGTTGTTGATGAGCTTGCCGTCCACCACGCTCCATCCGTTGTCCTTGCCGTGGATGAGTTGCCAGCCAGTCAAATCCTTGCCGTTGAACAGCCGGATGGGCTGCCCGAATTTCAGCTTGGCCAAATCCGGTTTGGGCGGCAGGGGCGGGATGCGTTTGCCGGTGAACGCCGAGGGGCTGCTCACCTTGCCGTTGGGTTCCTGCCGGACGATGCTTAAATCCATCTGGTCCCCTTTGACCTTGGCGGTGATGGTTTCCACGCTTTTTTCCGTGACATTCTGGCCGGTGTTGGGGTCTTTGCGACGGCGCTCATAGACCCGCGTCAGCACCAGGGCGTCACCCTCCAGCCTGGTGCTGGTCACCGGCACCACACTGCCGCCGCCCCAGAGGATGGAGGATTTCAACTGTCCCTGCTCTTCCACCACGCCCAGCCAGCCGGCGCCGCCGCCGGGGATGGTCAAGGCCCAGCGGCCCAGGAAAGGATTCTCGGCCGCCGCAGCGAACCAGAGAGATCCCGCCAACAAACCCACAGCCAGAAGACTGCGGCCGTTAATAAGTTGAGGCATGCGTTTCATGATGGTTTTTCTTAAAGGGTCGTAGTGCTCCCGGCAGGGGGCTTAAAATTCCTTCAGGCGGATGTTTCGCCACATGACTTTCAAACCCGACTCCTTGTGCCCGTGCACTTGCAGAGCGATAAATCCTTTGGGGGTCATGCTGTCCTGCAAATCCGCCGCAGGCACGCCGTTGATCCAGGTCTTGATCGAGCTGCCCTGGCAAAGGATGCGATAATGATTCCAGTCGTTGGTTTTGAAGGCCTTGCGTGCCTCGGGTTTGTCCTTGAGATCCTGCAGCCAGCCCCGGCGGCCTTCATCATAGATTCCTCCGCTCCACGCGCGCGCCGAGGGATCCACTTCCACCTGATAACCATGCACCCGCTTGGCGGGGATTTTGAGGGTCTTGCCCTGCCATTCCACCGTGGTGTCCTTGTCAAAACACTGGGAGCGAATCTGGATGCCGGAATTGAGCCGGGGATCCACTTTCAGCTCCAGCTCCAGCTCAAAGTCGCCGTATTCCTTTTCGGTGCAGAGGAAGCTGTTGGGCGTGCCGGCCACCGTGGTGCCCTCAATCACCCCGTCCTTCACTTCATAAAGGGCCTTGCCGCCGCGCTGCACCCAGCCCTTGAGCGTCTGGCCGTCAAACAAGGAGACCCACGGGCCGTTTTGCGCCGCTGCCAGAGCCAGCACACCCGCCGCCACCCCCACCAGAATCGCCAACCCATTCCGTCTTTGCATAACCATAATACCCTGTTGTTGCACGCTGTAGTTCGACTGTTCGCCTGACATTATCCCGCCCCACTGCGCACGGCAAGGGCGCTGCGAGGCAGCGGCGTTCCTTGTTAATGGACGCCGCCGCCCCGCCGCTCATTCATCCGCCGCCTAGACGCCTTGAAGAAGGGGCGCAGGGAGGTGTGACTCATTTTGGCCCCAGCGTTTTCTCCAGCAACTGATTCAGGCGTTGCAGCATGGCCGCCGGCTCTTCCAACAAACCTGCCGCAATGCGCGCATTGTCCAGAAGCTGGCGCGCCACCAGCTCCGCCAGCGCCGCATCCTGGCGGCGCAATTCATTCAGCCGACGCACCAGCGGATGCCGCGGGTTGAGCTCCAGGTTGAGTTTTGGCGCCCCGCCCTCCTCCTGGTGCATGGCCCGCAACAAGCGGCGCATGGTCGAAGTCACCAGCCGCGCCGGGTCCACCACAGCCGCCGGGCTGTCCACCAGGCGGGCGGACATCTCCACCTTTTCCACTTCCTCGCCCAGCACCTGCTTGCACCATTCCGCCAGCTCCCTGCCTTCGGCTTCGCTCAAAGCCTCGCCCGCCGGCGGGGGCGTTTCCAGCGCCAAACTGGCCTTTTCTGCGGAGACCAGGGTCTTGCCCTCAAACTCCCGCAGATGGTCCAGCACCAATTCATCCCAGGGATCATAGAGGAACAACACCTCACGCTGCCGGGCCTTGAAGACCTCAAAGTACGGGCTGGCCTCCGCCGCCTTGCGGGAGGCGGCCCCCAGAAAGTAGATCTCTTTCTGGTCCTGCGGCATGCGTTTCACGTAATCCGCCAGCGCGGTGGTCTCGCCGGCCGCAAGGGCTGACGATTCAAACCGCAGCAGCCGCCCCAGGGCCGGCTGATGCTCATGGTCCGTCACCACGCCTTCCTTGAGGAAACGCTGGTAGGTTGCATAAAATTCCTTGTACCGCTCCGGCTCTTTCTCCGCCAGTTCTTCCAGGAACTTCAGGAAGCGGCCGGTGAGGACCCTCCCCAGCTTTTTCATCAGGGCGGTGTCCTGCATGGACTCCCGCGAGATGTGCAGCGGCAGGTCCTCGCTGTCCACCACCCCCCGCAAAAACCGCAGCCACTCGGGCAGCAGCTCCCGGGGTTTGCTCTGGATGAGCACTTTTTTGCAGTACAAATGCACACCCGGCTCGGTGCGGCCCAGACCCAGAACCTCCCAATTGTGTTTGGGCACAAACAATAGCGCCTGGATGGCCAGCGGCGCGTCGGCCGTGAAGTGCAGCCGCAGCAGCGGCGCGTCGAAATCGTGCGCCACAAATTTGTAGAACTCGGTATATTCCTCCTCCTTGATCTCGTTTTTCTGCCGGCTCCAGAGTGCCTGGATGGTGTTGATGCGTTTGCCGTTCAGCTCGATGGGATACTGGATGAAATTCGAGTAGCGCTTGATGAGGCGCTCGATTTCGTCCGGCTTCGCGAAGCCCCGGGCATCCTCCTTCAGGTGCAGCGTGATGGCGGTGCCGCGGGGCAAATCGGCCACCGGCTCCAGCTCGTAGCCTTGCGCCCCTTCACTGGCCCATTGCCACCCGGTTTCCTGGGGACGCCAGGAGCGGGTGCGGACCACCACCTTGCCGGCCACCATGAAGGCCGAATAAAAGCCCACGCCAAACTGGCCGATGAGGTGGGTGTCGGCCTGCTTCTCGCGCGCCAGTTGCTGCAGGAAGGCGCGGGTGCCGGAATGCGCAATGGTGCCCAGGTTTTCCACCAGCTCAGCCTGGGTCATGCCATCGCCTGTGTCCGTGATGGTGACCGTGCCCGCCTTTTCATCGGTCTCGATGCGGATGCCCAGGGGAAGCTCCGGTTGATGCAGGGCCTCCCCGGAGGTCTGGATAAACCGCAGCCGCTCGCAGGCATCGGCCGCGTTGGAGATCAGCTCCCGCAGAAAAATCTCGCGGTCGGTGTACAACGAATGAATCACTATATCCAGCAACTGCTGGATTTCCGCCTGAAATTGATGTTTCTCGCTCATATCCCTCAACTCCTTCCTTAGACCGTTGTTCCCTCAAGTTTCCCACAATAAGCCAAAAAGGCCTCCCTGCGTCAAGGGAGGCCCTCCCCCCGCAGCCGCCGGGCAGGTTTGACTTTGATTTCACGGCGGCGCCGGCTAAAACTGGCGGCGCACATGCCGACGACGGCGTCATCCACTACCGTACACCGCCCCTGGCGCATTGCCCATTCCGAGGTCTCGCTGGGCTGGGGCGGCCAGGAGCATCGCGTGCTGGCGGAATTGACCGGCTTTGCCCGCCGCGGCGCGCAGGTGTGGCTCCTGGCGCCGCCGGAAAGCTGCCTCTACTGCCGCGCCCGGGAGGCCGGGATTCCGGTGGTCCCGCTGCGCTTGTCGCGGCTGGCGTTTCCCTGGCGGGCCATACAGTGGGCGCGATGGCTCAAAGCAAACCGCATCGAGGTGCTCAACCCCCACAGCTCCCGCGACGGCTGGCTGCTGGGCATCGCCGGCCGGCTGGCGCGGGTCCCGTTCATCGTGCGCACCCGCCACATTGACGTGGACTATCCCCATGCCTGGCTGAGCCGCCATGCTTTCACCACGCTGGCGGACCACGTGCTGACCACCAGCGAAAAGATCGCGGCGCATTTTCGCGCCTTGTTTGACCTGCCGGCGGAGCGGGTCACCACCATTCCCACCGGCATCGATGTGCAACGGTTTTCGCCTGCAGGCCCCAAAGCCGCCCTGATCCCGGCGGCGACAACTCCGCCATTGGTGGGCATGGTTTCCGTGCTGCGCTCCTGGAAAGGCCACGCCACCTTCCTGCAGGCCGCCCGGCAACTGGTGGACGCCGGGTTCCCCGCCCGTTTTGTCATCGTGGGCGAAGGCCCCATTCGTTACCAAATTGAGGCGCAAATCGCCGAATTACAGTTGCAACAGCAGGTGGTGCTGACCGGCCATCGCGAGGACGTGCCCGAGGTGTTGCGGGCCCTGGACGTGCTGGTGATCGCCTCCACCCGGCATGAAGGCGTGCCGCAAATCGGCCTGCAGGCCCTGGCCTGTGAGACGCCGGTCATTGGCAGCGATGTCGGCGGCACGCCGGAGATCATCCGGCCCGGTGAAACCGGCCGCATCTTTCCGGCCGGTAACGCGGCGGCGCTGGCGCAGGCCATTCGTGAGACCCTGGCCCAGCCCGAGATCACCCGCGCCATGTGCCGGCGCGGGCGGGAGATGGTGGTGAAACACCACAGCCTCGAGCACATGCTCGACCAACTGGAGCAGCTTTATCAGCGTCATCTGCCCGGATGAAACTGGCCCTCATACGCCGTCAGTTTGCCGCCACCGGCGGAGCCGAGCTGTACACGCAGCGGCTCTGCCAGGCGCTGGGGGCCGCCGGGCACGAAGTGCATCTTTACGCCGAGCGCTGGCCTGCCTCCCCCGAGGAAAAGGGCCGCTTCATCATTCATCCGGTGGAGGTGGGGGGTGGGCGCGCCGAACGCCCCCTGCGTTTTGCCCGGGCGGTGCAGGCCGCCCTGGCCCGGGAAAACTACGACTGCGTGTTCAGCCTCGAGCGCACGTTGCGGCAGGATGTATATCGTGCCGGCGACGGCGTGCACCGCGTCTGGCTGGAGCGGCGCCGGGCGATGGCGCCCTGGTGGAAGCGCTGGTGGATTGGCCGCAGCGCCTTTCACCGGCGCCTGCTCGCCCTGGAAGAGGATGTCTTCAACCCGCAAAATACCGGCCGGGTGATCGTCAATTCCGACATGGTGCGGCAGGAGATTCTGGCGCATTTCGCTTTTCCTGACAACCGCATCCACCTGATCCGCAACGGCGTGGAAGTGCATCGCTTTCAACGCGGCGATCGGGCGCGTTTCCGCCAACAGTGGCAGCTTCCAGCAGATGCCTTTGTGCTGCTCTTCGCCGGCTCGGGCTGGGAGCGCAAAGGCTTGCAATGGGTGTTGGAAGCGTTTGCCTGCGCCCGCCGCCAGCACTGGCGGCTGGTGGTGGCCGGCAAAGGGCGGGTGCCGTGGCCGTCCCCTCGGCAAGTGGTGTTCACGGGGCCGCTGGCCGATTTGGAGCACGCCTATGCCGGCGCAGATGTTTTTGTGCTGCCCCCCCTTTATGAGCCCTCGGCCAACGTCATCTTTGAAGCGCTGGCCGCCGGCCTCCCCGTGATCACCTCCCGCTGGAATGGCGCGGCAGAAATCGTGGAGGAGGGCCGCACCGGCACGGTGTTGCCGCGCTCCGATGATGTGGCCGGGCTGGCCCGGGCGATGACGCACTGGGCTGAGCGCCGGATTCGCGTGCAAGTGGAAGCCTCCCGGCTCAGTCTGGAGACCAATGTGCAACACACGCTCGCCGTGCTGATGCAGGCCGCCCAAGAACGCCCCGCATGAAAATCTCGCTCTGCATCATCACCCTGAATGAGGAGGCCAACCTGCCGCGATGCCTCGCCAGCAGTGCCGGGCTGGTGGAGGAAATTGTCATTGTGGACTCCGGCAGCACCGATCGCACGGAGCACATTGCCCGGCAATATGGGGCCCATTGGGTGCCCCACGCGTGGCTGGGATATGTTGGCCAGAAAAACCTGGCGCTTTCCCTGGCCGGCTCACCGTGGGTCATGAGCCTGGATGCCGACGAAGCCCTTTCGCCCCGGCTGGCGGAGGAAATCCGCGCCCTGAAAACTGGCGAGCCGCCGCCCGCTGTGGCGGGATATGACATGCCGCGCTGCGTGTATTACGAGGGCCGCTGGATTCGGCACGGGGATTGGTACCCGGACCGGCTGGTGCGGCTGTTTCGCAAGGAGCGCGCCCGCTTCGTGGGGGGGCAGGTGCATGAGCGCCTGGAAGTCGAGGGGGAGGTGCGGCACCTGCAGGGAGACCTTTATCATTACTCCTTCAAAGACGCCGCCGATCATCGTGCCCGCGGCGAGCATTACGCCCGCTTGTGGGCGGAGTCCCAGCGCGCCGCCGGCCGCACCGCTGGACCGTTGGCGCCCTATTATCATGCCGCTTTCCGCTGGTTGCGCGGTTACCTCCTGCGCGCCGGTTTCCTTGACGGCCCCCAGGGCTGGCGCATCGCCGCGCTCTGCGCCCGGGAAACTTTCCTCAAATATCAGATGTTGCGAAAGTTGGCCCGTTCCGGCCGGGACCAGTTTTGACCTCGGGGCAAGTTAAGCTACCTTGCCCGGTCGGACTGGAGTGAAACTGTCTTAATCAGCCATGAAAAAATGGATCGTCTCAGTGTTCTCGGCCGGGCTGGCCGCCGCTGCCGTGCTCGCCGCCGAGGCCCCCCTGAAAGTGGGCGATCTGGCGCCTGCAGTGGTGGGCAAGGATCACCAGGGCAAAGAATGGAAGCTGGCCGATCACCTCAAACAAGGCCCTGTCTTGCTATATTTTTATCCTAAAGACAATACCCCCGGCTGCACCCGTCAGGCTTGCGGGCTGCGCGATCGGATGCCCGACTTGCAAAAAGCCGGCGTCACCGTGGTGGGGGTAAGCTTCGACTCCGCCGAAAGTCATCAAAAATTCATGGCGGATCACCAGCTCAATTTCACCCTGTTGACCGATCCCGAGGGCAAAATTGCGGATGCCTTTGGCGCACGCATTCCCGGCCAGAAAATGGCGCGGCGCGTAAGTTTCCTGATCAGCCGGGACGGAGTGATCCGGCACATCACTGACACGCCCAAGGCGGAAACGCATCTGGAGGAAATGACCGCCGCCGTGCAGGCACTGAAAAAGTGACGTTCCGGGCCTTGCGCCCACCGCCAACGCATCTATATTGCAACGGAGAGAAGTTAAACAGGACTTAAACAAACGAAAACAACCTATGGCTTATCAATACCCCAACAAACAGGAAATGCTGCTGGCCAAAGTCAAAGGCAAAACCGGCAAGATTTCCGATAAAACCCACGAAGAACACCTCAAGCTCTACACGGGCTATGTGAACAAAACCAACGCCATCCTGAAGGAGCTGGAGGCGCTGGCCGCCACCCTGGATCCGGCCAACCCGGCCCATGCCAATCAGATTTACAGCGAGATTCGCTCCCGGAAGGTGGACCTGACCTTTGCTCTGGGCGGGGTCATCAATCATGAGATTTATTTCATGAACCTCGGCGGCAAGGGCGGTGAACCCACCGGCAAGGTGGCGGAGCTGATCCGGCAGAGCTTCGGCAGTTTTGAGGCTTTCAAGAAAGACCTCAAGGCCACCGGCATCGCCGCCCGCGGCTGGGTGTGGACCGGCTACGATCCGAAGACCGGCCTCCTGTTCAATTACATCGGCGACGCGCAAAACACCTTCCCCGTGTGGGGCGTGAAGCCCATCCTGGCCCTCGACGTGTACGAACACGCCTATTATGCCGACTTCTACACCGCCCGTGCGGCGTACATTGACGAGTTCATGAACTACATTGACTGGGACAATGTGAACGCCAACCTCGGCTTGTAAGCCGGGAAAGGCCCCCACTTTTTAGCCCACGCCCGCCGCTCCGGCGGGCGTTTTTTTGTGCAGCCCCCAGGCGGCAATTCTGGGCGCGATGAGATAAACCTGGTTTGCCTCCCTCTCTTGTAAAGAAACAAAAAGGCCGTCCCCGCCGGGGACGGCCTCTAGTGGGAAATGAACTGAGGCGCTTAGATGGCGCCGGCCACCAGATCGCCAACTTCCGTGGTGCTGTAGCCCATGCGGCCGGCGGCCAGGCTCTTGAGCTTCTCGCGCACCACCTTGATGACGGCGGCCTCAATGGCCGCAGCGGCCCTGGTTTCGCCCAGGAAATCCAGCATCATCTGCCCCGCGCAAATGGCAGCCAGGGGGTTGATGACATTCATGCCGGTGTATTTGGGGGCGCTGCCGCCAATCGGTTCAAACATGCTTGTGCCCTGCGGATTGATATTGCCGCCGGCGGCAATGCCCATGCCGCCCTGGATCATGGCGCCCAGATCGGTGATGATGTCGCCAAACATGTTGTCCGTGACAATCACATCAAACCACTCCGGATTCTTGACAAACCACATGGTCGTGGCGTCCACGTGGGTGTAATCGCGCTTGACCTTCGGGTATTCCCGGCCCACCTCGTGGAAGGCGCGCTCCCACAAATCGAAGGCGTAGGTGAGCACGTTGGTCTTGCCGCACAAGGTAAGCTGCGCGGTCTTGCCCTCCTTCACCTCCTCGTGTTTGAGGCCACGCCACGGCTGACCGCCGCGGCGTTTCAGCGCGTAATCAAAGGCAAACCGCAGGCAGCGCTCCACGCCGCGCCGGGTGTTGATGCTTTCCTGCACCGCAATTTCATTGGGGGTGCCTTTGAACACAAAACCGCCCGCGCCGGTGTACAAGCCTTCGTTGTTCTCGCGCACCACCACAAAATCAATGTCCTCCGGCTTCTTGTCCTTCAAGGGGCAGAAGCGCTCGTCGTACAGCTTGACGGGGCGCAGGTTGATGTATTGCTCCAGTTCAAAACGAGTGCGCAACAAAATCCCCTTCTCCAGAATGCCCGGCTTCACCCCCGGATGCCCGATGGCGCCCAGCAAAATCGCAGGAAACTGCCGCAGCTCCGCCAGCACGCTGTCAGGCAGCACTTCGCCGGTTTTGAGGTAGCGCTCGCCGCCGATGTCGTAGTAGGTGTAATTCAACTTGAGGTTGAACTTGGGCGCGGCGGCATCCAACACCTTGATGGCCTCGCGCACGACTTCCGGCCCGGTGCCATCACCACCAATTACTGCGATATTATAGGTTTTTTGACTCATAAATAGCTTGTTGCTGCCGTTGTCCCCGGCAAGGGAGGTTTATGGTAGGCCAAGTGTGGGCTTTGGCAAACGCTATTTTGCCCGGCCTTCAACAAAAATTGGCAAGCCGGCGGAGGGGGAACGGGCGTGGCTCAGCCCTTTTCGATGCACGCGTAGGCGTTGTGGTTGTGGATGCTCTCGTAATTTTCCGCCTCCACCTTGTACCAGGTGATTTCCTGGCGGGCATTGAGCCGCACCACCACATTGCGCACCAGATCCTCCACAAACACCGGGTTTTCGTAGGCCCGCTCCGTCACCGCCTTCTCGTCCTGGCGCTTGAGCAGCGCGTACAATTCCGAGCTGGCGGACTGCTCCACCATTTCAATCACATCCTCAATCCATACCGTGGCGGTGGAGCGCAGGGCGACGGTGACCAGGCCACGCTGATTGTGCGCGCCGTATTGACTGATGGCCTTGGAACAGGGGCACAACGTCGTCACCGGCACCTTCACCGTCAGCACGAAATCAATCTCCTTGCCGCACGCCGCCGCGTCAAATCGCGCGGTGTAGTCCATCACCCCCGGCAGGCCGGAGACCGGGGCGCGCTTGACCATGAAGTAGGGAAATTCCATTTCCAAATGGGCCGTTTCGGCGTGGAGCCGCTTCTGCATGGCGTAGAGAATGTCCGGGATGTTTTCGACGTGCACCACGCTGCCGTGGGCATTGAGCACCTCGATGAAGCGGCTCATGTGGGTGCCCTTAAACTCCTTGGGCAGGTCCACAAACATCCCAATGGTGGCGATGGTGTTTTGCAAGGTCCGCGCCTTGTCCAACACCTGCACTGGAAACCGCAGGCCGCGCACGCCCACCTTGTCAATCCGCAACTGCCGGTGGTCGCGCTCGCTCTGCTTGTCATGCATGGGCTGCCGGGCTTTCATTTCCATCCCCACAACCGGGGGCGCCGCCGAAATGTCCAATAACTGAATCATGGGCAAAGATAGACATCCGCCCGATTTTTGCAAATGGTTAGACAACCCATGGGTGCCATCGTTGCGTAAATGTCACCCGCGCCGGGGTTCGGCGCGCGCGGCTAGTTGTGCACCAGGGAGGCGCGCACGATCCGCTCCCGGATCAAGGCCACAAACGAGTTCAACCCCGTGTAAAACCAGCCCAAATGACTGCGGCAGCTTCCACACAGGCAGTAGGACCAGGCGCAGCCGGGAAACCAGGTGTGCTGCAGGGTGGGCGTTCCCACGTTCAAACAGCCGCTCACCTGCCCAAAAAGCAAAATGTGAAATCGGATGCCGGAAGGGTTGACAAAAGAATGTTCGGACGCGCCGAAAAAGGTGAAACGATCCCCTTCCCGCGCCACCGGTTGATGGCACATCACGCACAACCACCGGTCGCCGCCCTGCCCCGGGCCGGCAGCCTCCTCCGGGACCGTGCGGGAGGCCGTCTCTTCCACGGTGCCCACAATCGTTTCGTCTTCCGCCATGGTAGATGATGCAAATCCGGCAGGCTGCCTGTTTTAATGTAAGCCTCCGCCGGGGTTTTGCAACGGCGGCTGAGCGCACTCCGAGGGGGTGAAAGGGGGCCGCCAGCCCGCCTTGCCTAAGCGAGCCGGGCAGGCAGTCTGGGGCTGCCATGGTAAGCCAAGGGTGGCGGATTTTGCGGTTGCGGGCAGTGGCGGCTCAGGGCATACAGCAGCCTATGCAATATTTAGCGGCAGGCCTGATCGGGCTGGTGACCGGCATCATCAGCGGGATGTTTGGCGTGGGCGGCGGCATCATCATGGTGCCGGCCATGCTGTTCTTTCTCAGCCCGCCGATCCGGGACATCAAACAGGCCATCGGCACCTCGCTGGTCATCATGATCCCCACGGCCCTGATTGGCGCCTGGCGGCATTACAAACCGGATCCCCTCTTGAGCAACATCCATTGGGGCACGGCATGGATGATCATCCCCACCGCCCTGGTGGGGAGTTACTTCGGTGTGTGGATCGCCCACCAGATGACGGTGGACAACCTCAAGCGCGCCTTTGGCGGCCTGCTGGTGATCATGGGGCTGCGCCTGATCTTCTTCAAGTAACCGCCGCCGGCGTAGGCGGAGGCGGCGGGACGGGTGGAGGCGGCCCCCCGACCTGGTTGAGGTACAGCGTCTGGGTGGGGAAGGCAAACTCGATGCCGGCCGCGTCAAAGCGGCGTTTGACTTCCAGGTTGAGGTGATGCATCCCCTCCACATACTCGCGATAAACCACGCCTTTCCACCAGTGCACCACCAGAATATCCAGCGAGTAGGAGTTGAATTTCTGGAAGGCCACAATCAAATCCGCCGTCATGGGATGCTTGGTATAGACCTCCTTCAGGATATCCGTGGCCAGTTGAATGCGCTCCGGCGGCGTGTTGTAGGTGATGCTGATGTACATCAACGTACGGATGCTGGGCCGGCGCGAGATGTTGGTGATCGTGGCGTTGGCAATGGTTTTGTTGGGCACGGTTATCAGGTGCCCGTCCAGGTTGCGGACGCGCGTGCTGCGCAGGCCGATCGTCTCAACGTTCCCATCAATGCCGTCCATCGTGATGCGGTCTCCGATGCGGAAAGGCTTGTCGGCAAAAATCGAGACCGCGCCGAATAAATTGGCCAGGGTGTCCTGCGCCGCCAGACCGAGGGCGAGGCCGCCGATGGACAGGGAGGCCAGCATGCCGGTGATCTGGAAGTCCAGGTTTTGCGCGGTCACCAGAATCGCCACCAACACGATGAAGACCTTGAGGGTTTTGCGGATGACCGGAAAAAGCTGGGCGTTGAACTCGCGATCCTCCTCCTGCACGCGCTGCTGCAGGTGCCGCATGAACACGTCCACCGCCCGCACCGCCATGTAGGTGATGCTCCAGGCAATGGTCAGCTTCAAGCCCTTGGACAGATATTTGGAAACCCACGCGGGCCAGTCGAAAACATTAAGGCCCACATGCATCAAAATCACAAAGACGATGATCTTGACCGGGCCTTTGAACAGGTCCACCAGCAAATCATCCAGCTTGGTCTCCGTTTTTTCCGTCCACCGCCGCAGCAGTTTCTGAAAGATGAAATCCACCCCCTTGGAGGCCAGCCAAGCCAGGCAGATGTATATCAGCGACGCAAAGTATTTCCACAACGGATGCCCCAAAAAGGGATGGCGCAGCGTTTCGTACTGGTCGAGGCCAAAACTTAGCAGAAAATCCCGATTCACCCCCAGCTTGCTGCTCAACGCATCGAGGGTGTCGCTGGTGTGCTCCGCGGCCGCCACGGTGTTGGTGGCGGCCGGCGCCGGATTGGTGGCCGTCTGGGCGGCGGCCCATACCGAGGCCACCAGCAAGACCAGTAGAGCCGCCATCAAACTGTGATAAACAACCTTAAAATGCTTCCACATTCGCATAGCCCTCAATAAAGCCATGAAACCCCGCGCACTCAAGTCCTAAAGGTGCTGCCCCAGCAAAGTCGGGCCTGCCTCCCGGCCAAATCTCCTTGCGCGGCTGATTCCCACCGTCACGAAGGGTCCTCCGGGCGGACGGCCACTTCCGCCTCCAGCAACCAGTCCTGCCCCAGCCGCCGCCAACGGCAATGTTTCAAGTGCAGCACCTCATTCCATCCGGCCGCCCCCTGACCCGCCACGGCGCGCCGGGAGGCATGCCCGCCCAAGATGATCGGGGCGTAGAAGAAGGCAACGCGCTGCGCCCACCCTTGCAACAAAAATGCTGCCTGCGTTTCCCCGCCGCCTTCCACCAGCAAGGCGGTGATTTCCATGGCCCCCAGCCGCCGCAAAAGTTGGAGCAAATCAAATCCCTGCGGGGTCAGCGGCATTTCCCAAACCACGGCGCAGGCGGCAAGTTCGGCGAGGCGTTTTTTCGGCGCCTTTGGGCCCACCACCAGGATTGTCTCCGTATGTTCCGCGGGTTGCAGCACCCGCGCCGAGACGGGCGTACGGGCTTGCGGATCTAAAATAATGCGCCGCCAGGGATGCAAACGTCGCCGGAGCTGGGGAGCGCGCAGGGTCAACGCCGGATCATCCGCCAGCACGGTGTTCACCCCCACCACAATCGCATCGTGCGCCGCCCGGAGTTTCATCCCCTGGGCACGCGCTCGTTCGCCCGTAATCCACCGGGACTGGCCGCGAGCATCGGCCAGCTTGCCGTCCAGGGTCATGGCCGCCTTGACGGTGATGGCCGGCGTGCCCTGCACCACCCAGTGATTAAACGCCCAGTTCAAACGCGCGGCCTGCTCTGCGAGCACCGGAGCATCCACCCGGATGCCCGCCTGCCGCAGCACCGCATAGCCGCGGCCGGCGTGAGCGGGGTTGGGATCGGTGGCCGCCACCACCACCCGCCGAATGCCCGCCTGGATGATGGCTTCCGTGCAGGGGGGGGTGCGCCCGGTGGTGCAGCAAGGCTCCAAGGTGACATACAGGGTGGCCCCGCGTGGGGAAAGCCCGGCTTCCCGCGCCGCCTGCAGGGCTTCCACTTCAGCGTGCGGCGCCCCGGCACGATGATGCCAGCCCTGACCCAGAACCCGCCCGCCGCGCACCAGGACCGCTCCCACCATCGGATTGGGGGAGGTGCAGCCGCGTCCCCGCGCTGCGAGCTGCAGCGCGTGGCGCATAAACTTCAAGTCCTCTGGCGTTGGATTCATGCGCCAATCTGTGGCGTCAGCCCTTGATCATGAACAGCGCCTCGGCAAACTGTTGGGGATCAAACGGCTGCAGATCATCCGGTTGTTCGCCCACTCCCACAAACTTCACGGGCAGTCCCAATTCCTTCTGGATGGCCACCACCATGCCGCCTTTGCTGGTGCCATCCAGCTTGGTGACCACCAAACCGGTCACGGGGACGGCTTTGGAAAATTCCCGCGCCTGCAGCAGGGCGTTGGTGCCGGTGCTGCCGTCCAGCACCAGCAGCACTTCGTGCGGGGCACCCTCCATTTTGCGGCCGATGACCCGGTGCACCTTCTGCAGTTCCTGCATCAAATTGTGCCGGGTGTGCTGGCGCCCCGCCGTGTCCACGAAAAGATAATCCATTTTCTGGGCCAGGGCGGCAGTGACGGCGTCATGAGCCACGGCGGCCGGGTCGGCGCCATGGGCGCCGGCAATCACCGGCGCCTGCAGCCGCTGTCCCCACAACTTGAGCTGCTCCACCGCGGCGGCGCGAAAGGTGTCGCAGGCGGCGAGCATCGGACGCAGGTTTTCCTGCTGGACGCGCCAGGCCAGCTTGGCGGCGGTGGTGGTTTTGCCGGTGCCGTTCACGCCCACCAGGGTCACCACCGTGAGGCCGGGCATCCGCTTCAAACCGGGATTGGCGGCGTTCAGACTGGCGGCCACCTCGCGCGCCGCGATGGAGAAAACGTCCACACCGGCACCGCCCTGGGTTTCGTAGGCCTTTTTGACCGCCGCGATGATCTGCTGGGTCATGGCCACGCCCAAATCCGCGCCCAGCAGGGCCGCCTCCAGTTCCTCCAGCGAGCTGCCGGTCAACCGCGGCGAGCCGGTGACGATGCGCTTGATTTCATGAACCAGTTGATCGGTGGTCTTTTTGAGACCGGCCTTGATTTTGTCAAAAAAACCCATGTGTTGTTCCTTCGCGAATCCGTTTGGCGGAGAAAAAACTGGGGCTCCCGCACTCAGACCCCGGCCATGCGCAGGCGGGAGCGGCGCTGGTTGGCCACGGCGCGCATCTCCTCCACGTGGCTGTAGGGCAGCTTGATGGTGCCGATCAGGGGCCGCCCTTTGTTGAAGCCGTGACAATCAGAGCCGCCGGTGATGAGCAGCTCGAGGCGCTCGGCCATCTGCACGTAATGCTCGCTGGTGGCGGGGGAGTGCCGGCTGTGGTAACATTCCAGGCCGTCAAGGCCCGCCTCCACCAGCGGCTCAATGACGTCGTCCGAGCGGTTGAGGCCGGGATGAGCCAGCACCGCCACCCCGCCGGCGCGGTGGATCAACTGAATGGTTTCCAGCGCGCTCATGCGAAATTTCGGCACCCACGCCGGCCGGTTGCGTTTGAGAAACCGCTCAAACGCCTCCTCCTGACTTGCACAGAAACCGGCTTCCACCAGCGCCCGGCCCACGTGCGGGCGGCCCGGCGAACGGCAGTTGGCCAGCTTGAATACCGCCTCGGCCTCCAGGGGAATGCCCAGCTCGTTCAGGCGGCTGACCATCTCGCGGATGCGGTCCTGGCGCACATTTTGGAATTTGCTCATTTCGGCGCGCAGGTGGGGATCGTCGGCCTGCAAAAAGTAACCCAGGATGTGGAGCTCCGCGCCGTCAAGTTCAGCGGTCAGTTCGGTGCCGGAAATGCATTCCATGGCCAGGGCCTGACAGGCCGCAGCCAGGCGGGCGCAGCCCTCCATGGTGTCATGGTCAGTCAACGCCAGCACCGCCAACCCGCGTTGATGGCCTTCCTGAGCCAGTTGCTCGGGGCTGAAGGTGCCATCGGAGAACGCGCTGTGTAGATGCAGATCCGCAAACATGCCTGCGCTTAAATTATCATGGAAAAACGTCCGCTCAATCCTCGCCTCGCCCCGGGCGGGCCATCACCTGCCGGGCGGGACGCAGGATCTCGCCCTTGACCTTGTCCAGAATGCCGTTCACAAACTTGCCGCTGTCCTGCGTGGAGAACTTCTTGGCAATGTCCACCGCCTCATTGATGCTGACCACGGGGGGGATGTCCTCCCGATACAACATCTCGTAGATGGCCAGCCGCATGATGTTGCGGTCCACCGCCGCGATCCGGCGCAAATCCCAATTCTTGCAAAACTTGCGGATGAGCGCGTCGGCCTCGTCCCGATGGGCAATGGCCCCGCGAATCAAGGGATCGGCAAAGGCGCGCACCTCCAGCTCCTCCGCCGTGGGCGGCGGCAGGGGCCGGCTCTCGCCCCACGTCGCCTTGCCATGCTCCTGCTCGAGCAGGGCCTGACGCTGGGATTGCCAAAACAGCTCCAACGCCGCCTCCAGATCGTCCGGCGGGTTCAAGTCATATTGAAACAGGAATTGGACCGCTCGCTCGCGGGCTTCACGTCGCTTGCCCATGCCGCCATTGTGCCTGAAGGCCCCGCGAGGGCAAACGGAAAAACACCCTCTCCCCAACGAGGGTGGGGCCTGGCCCCGGCCTCAATTATGGTGGAGGCTCTGCGCCCGTTGGCGAAGCTGACGCTGGCGGAAAGACCACGCCAACAGCCCCGCGGTGGCCCCCACGCACAGCCAACCCCACCAATCCCCGTAATGATGATACAGGCTGAGGCCGGTGGAGCTTTGCGGAGGCAACGGCACCGTCACCAGATGCCAGCCGGGAGCATAAATGGAGGGCCGGTCCCCCCTTTGAAAGCTTTGCATCTCGCGGATCCGGCCCAGGGCATCCACCCAGCAGGTGCGGCCGTTGTTGGTGCAGCGCACCAACGGCCGGCCGGTCTCCACCGCCCGGAAAACGGCGTTGGCCGCGTGTTGATACTGGGCAGCACTCTCGCGAAACCAGCCGTCATTGGTCAAATTGAGCATTAAATCCGTGTCCTGATGAACCGAGCGCCGCACCAAACCGGCCATGACATCCTCAAAGCATATCAGCATGGCCGCCCGAACGCGCGCACCCCCGGCGGCCGTCAACGGCCACTCGAAGTGAACCGCCTCGCGGCCGGGGGTGAAGCCATCCCCTACCGGCAGCAGACGCTTGAGAAAAGGCAGCCAGCGGGCCAGGGGAGCATACTCGCCAAACATGACCAGATGCCGCTTGGCGTAACGCTCCTTGATCATTCCCTCAGGGGAAATCAAGAAGGCGGCATTGTAGTAATTTATGCGACCGTCCTCCCCCGGTTCGGCGTCATCGCTGCCAATCACCATCCAGACGTTGCTCGCCTGCGCCAGCCCGCGAACCTCCGCCCAGAGGTTCGAGTCATAGCGCAAAAAACCCGGCGCGGCGGCCTCCGGCCAGACCAGCAGGTCGGGACGCGCGCCGAGGGCCTCGCGGGAAAGTTCCAATAAGCGGCGCAGGCGGGTCTCATCTTCGCGGCTGTCCCAGATCAAGGTTTGCGGCACGCTGGGTTGCAACAGGGCCAGCCGCACCACGGGCGCAGCCGGCACGCCCATCTGCCGGGTGCACTCCCGTGCCCCCCAAACCCACACCCCGATCACCACCACCGCCGGAGCCAGCAGCTCGCCCGTCAGCCATCCCCGCCGGCTGGGGAAACGGGCCATGCCGGCCGCCGCAATCACCAGCGCCAGCGAAGTCCACACCATGAGAAATGACAGGCCAGCCACTCCGGTGATTTTGGCCAACTGCACCAGGGGCAGCATGGTGTACTGCGATACGCCCAACTGATTCCAGGGAAAGCCGGTCAACAACCGCCCCCGCAACAGCTCCAGTGCCACCCACCCCATGGCCGCCGCCAGCGTCCATGCCGCCCGCGTCAGCCGGGGCAGCATCAGCAGCCGCGCCAGCCCGCGTTCCCACGGCGCCCCCCCCATCCGGCCCGGCGTGGGCTCGGCTCCCGGCAGCAATCGCCATCCCAGCCAGGTCCACAGGCCTTGATAGATGGCCAGGTAGGCACAGAGCGCCAGCCAGCCCAACACCGGCCAGAACGTCACCGGAATAAACAGCAGCCAGTGAAGTGAAATGGCCCAGAAAACGAAGCCCCCCCAGTAGCCGGTCCAAAAGGCCCCGGAGGGGTTGCACCCCAGTGCTGCCAGCATCAACAGCCCCGGCGCCACCCAGGCCAGCCCGGCCACTTCCGGTCCCGGAAAAGCCACCGCAAGCAACACCCCAGCCAGCCCGGCCTGGAAAACCGGGTGCTGCAGGCCCTTTTTCCACAAGGAGACCACGTCCGCAGAATGCCTTGGTCACGCGGGGGTTGCACGAAAAAATCCGGGGGGGCAGGAACAGGGATGCCACAAGGCAGGAGGCCCCATGGGGTCTGGCCATGGGTAAGGGCCTCCCCCGCTGGCGCCCAACTCGCGCTTGAATCCTGGCCCGCCCTCACTATTGTTTCCCCCCATGCGGATACTTTCGGGCATACAACCGTCCGGCGCACTGCATCTCGGCAATTACTACGGGATGATGAAGCCGGCCATTGAACTGCAGGATCAAGGGCAGGCGTTTTACTTTATCGCCGACTACCACTCCATGACTTCGCTCTTCGATGCCGAGGAGCGGCGGCGCAACACGCTGGATGTGGCCCTGGACTTTCTGGCCTGCGGTTTGGATCCGCAAAAAACCGTGTTTTTCAAACAAAGCGACATCCCGGAGGTGACCGAGCTGACGTGGCTGCTGCACACCGTCACCCCGATGGGCCTGCTCGAGCGATGCCACAGCTACAAGGACAAGATCGCCAAGGGCATCAGCTTCAATCACGGCCTCTTTGCCTATCCGGTCCTCATGGCGGCGGACATTTTAATTTACGATTCCAACCTCGTGCCGGTGGGCAAAGACCAGAAACAACACCTGGAAGTCACCCGGGACATCGCCATCAAGTTCAACGAGCTTTATGGCAAGACCTTCACCCTGCCCGAGCCGATGATCCGCGAGGAAACCGCCGTGGTGCCCGGCATTGACGGCGAGAAGATGAGCAAGAGCTACGGCAACGCCATTGAGATCTTCGGCGATGAAAAAGTGCTCCGCCAGAAAATCATGAGCATCAAAATGGACAGCCGCTCGGTGGCCGAACCCAAGCCCGATGCGGATCAGAATCTGGCCATCCGGCTCATGAAACTGGTGGCTCCGCCCGAAGTGGCCCGGGACTATGAGGAGCGTTTGCGCGCGGGCGGCCTGGGATACGGCGAGCTGAAAAAAGCCCTGTTTGAGCAATACTGGAACGCCTTTGCGCCCGCCCGCCAGCGCCGCGCCGAACTGGTCAAAAATCTGGACTACGTGCGCGAGGTGTTGCGCCAGGGCGCAGAAAAGGCCCGCGCCGAGGCGGCGAAAGTCCTGGCCCGGGCCAAGCACGCCGCCGGCCTGGATTTGCTCTGATCAACCACAGCGAAGCACAATCTTCCCGGCCAGCACGCCCGTTTTGCGCAGGGTGTTTTCCTCCTGCAATCGGTGGGCGTTGGCGGCCTCGGCCAACGGCAGGATCCGGTCAATGCGCGGTTGCAGGCGGCCCTCGGCCAGCCAGCGGTTGATATCCTTGGCGCAAGCCTCCTGCTCTTCCGGTGTGGCGTTGAACATCACAAAGCCAAAGAGGGAGCAGTCTTTCACATAAAAGGGGCCCACCGGGAAGGGAGGCCGCGCCTCGCGGCCCGCCATCACCACCATGCGCCCGCGCTGGGCCAGGCAACTGATGGCGCGATCAAAATCCGGTTCCCGCTGGGTTTCCCACCAGATTTGCACCCCGTTGGGGGCAAACTGGCGGAGGCTCTGAACCACATCTTGCTTCTGGTATTCAATGACATAATCCGCGCCCAACTCCCGGCAGATTTTCGCCTTGGCCTCGGAGCCGGCGGTGGCGATGACGGTGGCGCCGGCGATTTTCGCCATCTGCACCACCATGGAGCCCACGCCGCCGCTGCCGCCATTGACAAACAACGTCTCCCCCGCCCGCAACTGGGCATTGCGAAACAGCCCCAGGTGCGCAGTGATGCCCACCAGGGCCACGGCGGCCAGCGCCTCGTCCTCCACCCCGGCAGGCGCCGGATACAACCAGCATTCATCCACCGCGGCATACTCGGCAAAGGTGCCCTGGCGGCCCAGGAGCCCCTGGTTGCTTCCCCAAACGCGGTCACCGGGGCGGAAACGGCGGACCTGGGAGCCCACGGCTTCGACGACGCCAGCCAGATCGCACCCCAGGATGTAAGGCATGGGCAACGGCATGGGCACCGCGCCCGCGCGCAGGTAAGTATCTATGGGATTGACCGAGACCGCTTTGACCCGCACCAGAACCTGGTGTTCCCGCAGCGCGGGCATGGGCAGCTCGCCCACGCGAATGACTTCGGGAGGCCCCGTCCGTTCAATAAATGCCGCCTTCATTGTGCTGGATTTCATGCGTTTTATTATGCCCGCGTCGGGCCAGGATGCAACTGGCAAACCGGGCCGGAGCCGCCGCCCCCGGCAAAAAAAACCGGCGATTCCTCAGGGAATCGCCGGTCTGAAATGTAGAGGCAACGGCGGCTTACAGGCCCTTGCTGAGGATCAACTTGATGAGGTCCGCCACGCGGCAGCTATAGCCCCATTCATTGTCGTACCAGCTCACGAGCTTGAAGAAGTTCTTGTTCAGCTCGATGCCGGCGCCCGCGTCGAAGATGCTGCTCAGCGGGCTGTGGATGAAGTCGGTGCTCACCACTTCGTCCTCGGTGTAACCCAGGATGCCCTTGAGATAGGTCTCGCTGGCCTTCTTCATGGCAGCGCAAATTTCGGCGTAGCTGGTTTCCTTTACCGTCTTGACGGTGAGGTCCACCACGGAGACGGTGGGCGTCGGCACGCGGAAGGCCATGCCGGTGAGCTTGCCCTTGACCTCCGGCAGCACCAGCGCCACGGCCTTGGCCGCGCCGGTGGTGGAGGGGATGATGTTGATGGCGGCGCTGCGGCCCCCCTTCCAGTCTTTTTTGCTGGGGCCGTCCACCGTCTTCTGGGTGGCGGTGTAGGCATGGATGGTGCTCATCAAGCCCTCGGCCACGCCAAAACCTTCCTTCAGCAGCACATACACCACCGGAGCCAGGCAGTTGGTGGTGCAGGAGGCATTGGAAATAATGTGATGTTTGGCCGGATCATACTTGCTGTCATTCACGCCCAACACCACGGTGATGTCCTCGTTCTTGGCCGGCGCGCTGATGATGACCTTTTTAGCGCCTGCCGTGATGTGGCCGTAGGAGGATTTGGGATTGTCCTTGGCGGCATCGGTGAACAGGCCGGTGGACTCCACCACCAGGTCCACGCCCAACGCTTTCCAGGGCAGCTCGGCCGGGGTTTTGGCGCTGACCACCTTGATCTCCTTGCCGTTCACCAGCAAAATATCGTCCTCCGGCTTGTCCGGGCTGGACTTCTTGGACCCCACCTCTCCTTTGAAAGCCCCTTGCGTCGAATCGTATTTCAACAAATAAGCCAGGTTGTCCGCCGGGACGATATCGCCGACGGCGACCACTTCGACGTCTTTGCCAATCATGCCTTGTTCCGCGATGGCACGGAACACCAACCGGCCGATGCGGCCGAAACCATTGATCGCGATTTTGGTAGCCATAATTATTTCAAGTTCACGTGTTGCGCCGGGCGGCCTCGCCCGCTTAAGAAATCGCATTGTTAGCGGATGCCCCTTTATCGTCAATGATGAATTAGAAATTATTTTAATGGGGGAAGCTGCCTGGGGGTGGGGAAACAGGCAATTCCCGCCGGAGGTTGCCGCCGATTACGATTGACAGTTGACGCCGGGGTCGCAGCGCGGAATCATGCCTACCATCATGCTGGTGCTTCCCATAATGGTGCGGGAAATGCAGGTGGCGGCGCGTCGTCGCAGAACCTATTGGGTACGCCTCCTCACGGCAGTTCTGGCCCTGCTGGTCACCTTGATTATTTTGCTGTTCATGCGCCATGAGGATGCAAACGACCGCGGCACAGCCATTTTTGTAGCCCTTGGCTACCTCAGTTGGGGACTGGCGATTATCAGCGGTTTGTGGTTGACCTCCGACAGCCTCAGCGCTGAAAAACGCGAAGGCACCCTAGGGCTGCTATTTCTCACGGATTTGCGCAGCCATGACATTGTGCTGGGCAAACTGGCAGCCCATCTGCTGCAAAGCCTCGGCAGTCTGCTGGCCTTGATCCCCATTCTGTGTGTACCCTTGCTTCTGGGCGGGCGCACCATCGAAGAAATCGGGCGCCTGGCCCTGGCGCTGTGGGCGGCTTTGTTTTTTTCTCTCTCCCTGGGCCTGGCGGTTTCGGCCTGCGTGGTGCGAATGCGTCACACGGGCATCATCACCAACGCCCTCCTGGCATGGTTTGCCTTTCTGTCGCCCTGGCTGGGTTCAGCCCTCTGCGAGGCGTATCCGGACACCGGGCTGGCCTCATGGGCGGAATGGTTATTGGTTCGCCCCAGTCCCCTTGAGGGGATTGGTCATGCGTTTGATCACCTATATGACAAGACAGACCCGGCGCTTTACTGGTGGCCCATCGGTTCCAGCCACGCGCTGGCTTTGGGGGCCCTGGTGCTCACCTGGTGGCGGCTGCCGCGCTCCTGGCAAAACGTGCAGGGCGGTTTTCGCAAGGGGAGCTGGCGGGAATGGTGGCACCGGTTCTGGACGGGCAGCGCTGAATGGCGACAGGCATTTCGTCAACACGCCCTGCAAATCAACCCCGCCTACTGGTTGGCCAGCCGCGATCGCTGGGGCCCCTGGCTGGTCTGGTTTCCCGTGGTAATTGCAGCCCAGTGGTGGATTTCGATTGTGTCCGACTTGTGGGTTCCGAAAGCGTCGACTAGCGAGGGGGTATTCAGTAACTTATTCGAATTCCTTGATGACCTTGATAGATTCTTCATCGCCTGTGTTCTGGGTTTCTTGTATAAACTGTGGTTTGCCTGGCGCGCCGCATTGTTTCTGGGCGAGGCGCGCCGCGAGCAAACCCTTGAGTTCTTGCTGACAGCCCCAGTGCATCAGGAGCAAATCCTCTGGGGCCAATGGCAGGCCTTGTGGCGAATGTTTCGCGGGCCATTCGCTTTCATGGTCTTGCTGTTACTGGTTTTTGGAATCGATTTCTTACACCGACATCACACTTGGAAGGAAGTCACCTCGGCTACGCAGATTCTCTGGAGCGAAATAGATAAGACTCCGCCTTGCCTGTTTTTTTTGTATTACTACGGCGTAGTTTCCCTCTTTGACCTGGCCGCCCTGGGCTGGCTCTCCTTCTGGCTGAGCCTCCGGTGGGCGATGCCCCATCGGGCGGCGCTCTGCACCTTCGCGCTGGTGATAGCTCTGCCGTTGTTGGTCTGGTTGCTCTTCTACCAGGGCTTAATGAGCCTGGAAAAAACGCCGGTCCTGTCCATGCTCAACAACAGTAATTTGTCATTCTCATGGCTGGGCCTGGCCTCAGCCGGAGCTTATCTGGCCATTCACATTGGCATGGATTTGCTCTGGATTTATTATGCCCGCTGGCGGTTGCGCCGCTATTTCCGCCTGGTGGCGGCCACGCCGGTGGGGCTGAAACCCCGCTACCAGGAGGGATAAATCGTGATGTTTCCCGCCATCGCCTGGCGCGAGGCGACCGTCAAAGCACGGCAGGAGAGCCTGATGGTGCAGCGGGTCCTGCTGGCGGCGGTGGCGGTGGCCATGGTGCTGGGCCTCCTGCTCATCGCCGAGGTGATGCGCAGTCCGCGTGGCATGGGGGAGTTCATGTACCATTTTCTGGGATGGACGTGCATGATTCTGGGGGGATTGGAGGGCCTGCGGCAGACACTCGACAGCCTGAGCCGGGAGAAACGCGAGGGCACCCTGGGGTTGCTGATGCTGACCCGTGTGACCAGCCTGGACCTGGTCCTGGGCAAATGGGTGGTTCATGCCCTTGCCACCTTCTACCATTTATTGGCCATTTTCCCTGCGCTGGCCATTCCCCTGGTGTTGGGGGGCGTCACCCTGGGCGAATTTGTTCGCCTGCTGTTGTGTGTGATGAACGGGCTGTTTGTGGCTCTGGCGCTGGGCATGTTGGTGAGCGCCCGGGGCCGCGAGGAATATGAGCTGTGGGCCACGGGGCTGTCCTGGCTCGTCCTGCTGATGGCCGCGCCCCCGGCGTTGGTGGCCATCATTACGAGCTGGCAAGGCTCGACCCAGCTCGCCTGGGCGGCCGCCCTCAGCCCTTTGAGAGCCTGGCAGCTTGCTCCAGCAACGGCCTACAGCCTGGCGCCCGGGCAGTTTTGGAGCGCCCTGGTCTTTTCGCACCTGCTGGGCTGGCTGCTGCTGGCGCTGGCCGCGTGGAGCATGGGCCGGGAGTGGAAACGCCTCGCCCGGGGGGCCGCGCCCAAGCGGTTGGGCCGGTTGGATCACCTGCTGCTTCCCGTGCTCAAGGTGTTGCGCTGGTGGGAAAGGCGCGCCGCGGGTGACCGTGGGTCTTCACCCGTGGAACGATTCCTGCGCAATGACCGCCTGCCCGCGGGATTGGTGCTGGCGCTGCTGGCCGTTGGCGTCCTGGCGCTGGTTGTTTTGTCGCTTTATACCTTGAACGATCTCTGGGTGGTGTATCTGGCGGCGGGCCTTTTTTATGCCGCGCATTGGGGACTGCGTTTCTGGGCGGCGGCCCAGAGCTGTCAGGTGCCCCGCCAACTGCGGGATTCAGGCTGGCTGTTCATCCTGCTTGCAGCCCCTCTCCAACCCGCCGAGCTCCCGCAGGCTTTGCTGCAGAGCCAGCTACCGGCACTGCGCATGGCGTTCTCCCTGCTCATGGCCATGGAAGTTCTGGTCGCAGCCACCTTCTTCATGCTGTTCTGGCCGACGGTCAAAATCTGGGTGATCTTTTCTTTGCCGTTGTGGTTTCTGGCAGCCCTCATCTTGTGGCGAGATTTAAAGGCCCTCAACGCCGCCGGCTTGTGGCACAGTCTGAATCTGAATCATTCCGCCCTCGCCATCCGGCGCACAATTTTCCAGGTTCTGCTGCTGCCCCTGCTGGCCGCGCCGCTGGGATTTTTCTGCATGGGCCTGGCCATTCCCTTCCTTATGATAGTGAAGTCCGTTGTTCTTTATTATCACTTTCGCGGGCGATTGCTGCGCGATTTTCGCCTGGGCCTCGAGCGCACCCAGGTTGTCACCGCCGAGCCGCTGCCGGAAAAAATCCTCTGCTGGCTGGGACTGAAAAAAGCGCCTCCCCGCCTCGCAAGCAGAGGCCCGGTGTGTGTCTCCTGCGGGCATGAGGTGGGCGATGCGGCTTATTGCCCTTTCTGCGGCTATCGTCAGCCCGGGGCCGATGTATAAGCCTCGCACCAGGGCACGACGGCCTTCTGCGGACCGGCAAGGCGGCCAGCTTCTCTGGACGCCGGTTCAACTCCGCAGTGCGCGGGCCACCTGCTCCCACCAGACGCGCTCGGGCACGGCATAGGGCCGGAATTTCTCCAGGTAACCCTCCTGTTCATTGTAGAACAGTCCACAATGCAGCCCCAGATGGCTGGCGCCGGGATCATCGCACAGACTGGCGGAATCATTGGCGCTCATCTGGAAGAGCACCCGCATCTCAAATTCGCTCAGGGCCTTGCGGCCCAGGAAACGGTTCACGTTATTGTAAGTGTCCACCGCCACAATCAAATGAATGCCGTGCGTGGGCCCTTCAGTAATGAGCTGACTGAGCTGCGCGGGCGGGCTGGCCTCGCCGCCACTGTCCATGGAGAAGGCAAACTCGTCCTCCACCTTGAGTTTCTTGAAGTTTTGCAGGCCGTGAACGAACACGAAGATTTCGGGCGCCTGGGCGGCGTCAGTTTCGGTGCGCGCGCGCAATTCCTGCACCAACTCGCCCAACAGGCCGCCCACATCACCGCTTTTGGCCAGGGTGAAGGGATGCGGAATGACGCCGGGGAGTTGTTCAATGAGCTGCCGCTGCGGTGTTTCCGGCGGCGAGGCATCCAGGAAATAAAACCGTGCGGCCTTTTGCGGGTAATGCGCTGCCAGGGCCACGGCCCCGACGGTGACGAGGGTCAGGATGGCCTCGTCGCGCTGCCCGACGATGAGGAGGTTGTTGCCGCTGCGCCGCTGGAAAACCACCTCGGTGGGGCCTTTGATCGAGTTGGGCGCGCCGAGCCAGAGCCGCGCCAGCGGCGGCGGCTGGATGGGGCGCTGCGCCAGCAGGGCCTGCAGGGCGTGGTTGTCGCGCACGTCGGCGGGGGCGTTGCCCTCAAACACCACCGGCCCGGTGTAGTGCGGGGTTTCGCGATCAGCCCGGGCGCGCACCGCGGCCAGCACCTGGTCGCGCTCCTCCTCGGGCAGCCACACCGTCTGGAAGGGACTGTTGCCCTCCAACGCGCCCGCGGCATCGTTGTAGATGCCTTCGCCAGGGCGTGAGAGCAGGCGCGGCGCGGCATTGTTTTCATCCATGATGAGGTAGGCATCGGCCTCGTTGCACTGCAGCGCAATGCGGATGACCATCTGCCCCATGGTGGTGCGGGCCAGGGTGTAGGCGCCGCCCAGCGTTTGCGAGCCCAGGATGACATGAATGCCAAAGGCCCGGCCCTGGCGCACAATCCGATCCAGCAGGACTGCCGCGGTTTGCGCGATGCGATCGTCCTCCACAAAAAACTCCTGAAACTCGTCAATCAGCAGCAGCGTGCGCGGCAATTTTTCCGCGCCGCCCGCGCGGCGGTAGCCGGCCAAATCCTGCACCCCGGCCTGGCGAAACAAATCGCCGCGCCGGCGCAGCTCCTCGTCCAGGCGCTGCAGGACGCTCAGGCCGAATTCACGATCACTTTCAATGGCCACCACCCGGGCATGCGGCAGCCGGTGATTGGCGTAACATTTGAACTCCACGCCCTTCTTGAAATCCACCAGGTAAAACTCCACCTGCTCCGGGCTGGCCCACCGGGCCAGGTTGGTGATGATGACGTGGAAAAGCGTGGATTTGCCCGAGCCGGTTTTACCGGCCACCAGCGCATGTTGTTTGGTGCCCCGGCCGATGGCCAGATATTGCAGCTTGGTGGCGCCGCTGCGCCCGATGGGCACGCGCAACTCCTCCGCCGTATCCAGCGACCAAACCTCCTCGGGCGCAGGGGCGACCTGCTCGAAAGGGACCTCGACGCGGTTGGCGCCGCGGCTCAACTCCCCCACCTGATGCAGGAAGGCAATGGCCAGCTCGGGCGGCGGCGGCGGATCAAGCTGCAGACGCACGCCCACCGGCCCCAGGCGGGCCAGCGTGAAGAAATCCCCCGGCCGTTGAATGCACACGCTGTTTTTGCGGAGGACGTCCGGCGCCAGGTCCGCCGTGCTGGTGTAGCGGTGATCCCAGTGAATCAAGGTGTAAACCCCGCAACGCGCCCCGCTCGAAGCAATGTGCAACAGCCGCTTGGCCGCCGCATCGCTGAAATTCATGGGGAAATCCGCAATAATGACAAAGTGGTATTTCTCCGCAATTTTCCCCGCCTGCGCGTTGTACTCGGCGATGGTTTCGTACTCGTTGCGCAGGTACATCTGGATGACCTTCTCCATGTGCTCGGTCAGGTCCTTGAGGCGCTCCTCAATCTGCGTGGTCTGGGTCCAGATGCGGCCGTTAATGAGGTTGTCCTCGTAATCGGCCAGATGCATGATGCCGGCAAAGTTCTGCCCCAGCTTGACCGGATCAATGATGGTGAAACTCAGCTTCCCCGGCGGCGTGGTGGCCAGCAGCCGAAAGAGGATGTTGTTGATGGCCGCAATGGCCTCGGCGCTGCCGGTGCGATTCGTCTCGAACAACAGGCAACCCTGCTGCGGATACAGCAGCCAGAGCGGCAGGGAAAGGTGTCCGCCGCCGGGCATGGGGAGGCGCGGATCCTTGGGCGCACCCTCCGCATAAAGACGCAAATCCACCTCCAACTGGCCAAACTTGATGCGATTCCGGGCCGTCTCGGGGGGCGTCCAATGCTCCCACAACGGCGGCTCCCAGGGCGGGGTGTCCTGCCGGGCAAACTCGGCGGCGGCCTGCGCCTCGCGCAGGAGCGGTTCGCATTGCGCCTGCCAGTCCTGCATGAGGGAGGCCCACAGCGCATCGGTCTCGGCATTCAAGCGGGCGGTGCGCTCGCTGCGATTTTGCTCCAAGGCGAGCCGCCGGCGCTCATATTCCTCCTGCAACTCGCGCAGGGCGTCCTCCCGCCCCCGCTGAATCTCCTGCAGCCGCTGCTGGCCAAGCCGCTCGTGGCGCTCCAGCACCCGCGCCAGTTTGCGGTCAATCTCTGCCGGCCAGAACTCGCGCAGGCGGGCGGCCTCCTCCGTGGCCTCCTGCCAGCGGCGGTTGATTTCCTCATTGGCCTGGCGCAGCTCGGTCTCAAGGCGTTCGACTTCCGCGGCGTGGCGGGCCTGGGCTTTGCTCAAAGCGGCGTTGTGCCAGCGGCGGGCGCGCTCGAGGGCCTGCGCAATCTTGCGGGCTTCAGGCAGGGCGGCGCGGCGGCTCAAAAAATAAAATATCAGCGTCGCCGCCAGCAAAGCCCCCGCCGCGCCGCCGCTGAGAGTCCAGGAAATTTCGGCCAGCTTGAAATATTTCAACAACGGCGGCAACCCCGCGCCGGCGGCCACCAGCACGATGCCCTGCACCCACACCGGCAGCAGCCGGTAAAACCAGGCCGCCGCCCGGCGGCGAAATTGGCGCAAATCCGCCTCCACCTGCCCGCGCAACTGGCCCAGCTTTTCCAGCAACTGCGGCTCCTCCTCCGCCGGCTCCGGCTCGTCAGGCAGGCCGGCGCCGGTGAGCATCTGCTTGAAATAACCGTACCCCGACATGAGGCGCAGGGCTTGCAGCTCGAGTGCCTCGAACTCCGCGCGCAGCGCGCCCAGTTGCTCGTGAAAGGCCGCCAGCGCGGCATCGTTACGAGCCAGGCCCTGTTCCCGGTTGCGGGCCGCCTCCATTTGCGCCTTTTGCAGGGCCACTTTCTGGCGGCCTTCATGATCCTCGATGCGCTTGAGAGCCTGCGCCTTGCTGGGCCGATGGCCCCGCCGGATGCGCTCCAGCCGCTGCCGATGCCGCAGCTCGAGGGCGGTTTGCCGCGCTTCGGACTGGGTGCGAATCCGGCTTTCCTCGGCGGCGCGCCAGACTTCCAGCTCCTCCAGGGCATTGCGGTGCTGGCGTTCAATGGCTTCGCGCTTCTGGCGTTCGTCGCGCAGCAGTTGCTCCTCCCGCCGGGCGCAATCGCGCACCAGGGTCTTGAGGCGCTCCAACAGCTCCAGCGTCTGGGGGATGGTCAGGGGGTTACTCACAATCGTGGCGGACGTGCTGCATCAGTTTATCCAGATGCTCAAAAACTTCAGCCGACTTGTCCACGCCGGTCATCAATTCGGCCAGGAAACGCCGCTCGAATTCCTCGCTCTTGGCGTCGCGCCAGTAGTTGCGGGTTTCCTCCCACCGCAGCATGAGGTCCTTGGTCAGGGCCAGGAGGGTTTTGCCGTTATTCCCCACACTCATAAGCGCTCTCCTTCGGCGGAAGCGCCGCCGGCGGCCGCATCGCTGCCGGCCGCCGGTCCGTCCGCCTCCCCCTCCCCGCGGGTTTCCGCCGCCGGCTCGATGGCGGGGGCCTTCATGCCGGTGTAGGCGTCCAACGTTTGCAAAATCTGATTCAAGTAGGCCACGCCCTTGGGCATGTCATGCGTGAGCACGGTGCGCAGGCTTTCCAACTGACGCAGCAGCGGCTCCACGCGGTGCTCATATTCGCGCGTCCAGTGTTTGACGCGATTGAGCTTTTCCTCGGCCTCGGCCAGCGCCCGTTGGGCCCGCTGAACGGCCAGGCGCTCGGCCGCGGAAGGCTCGCGCAGGTTGGCCATGCTGGCGCCGAAGAGCACCTGGCGGGCTTCCTCAAGGATTTTCTGGCGGCGGCGAACCTGGGCCTCCCAATACAGGCGGCGATCGGTTTGCAGCCAGGTGCGCAGCCGCAGCACCTCGTCGCAGGCATCCTCCAGCAGCAGGCGCGACTTGCTCAGGTACACCACCAGCGCCGCCTTGAACGCGTCTATGGCCTCGGTGGAGGATACGTGCGCGCGTTCGGCCATGGCTCAGCGCTGGTTCAAATAATCCTGGATGCGCTGGGCCTTGCGCATCAGGTAGGGCACATGCTGATCGGCCACCTCGATGAAACGCTTGAGCGCCTTGAGGGTCGTCTTGAATTCATCGGCAAACTTCACCTGCTCCTGGTCCTGCCAGGTCTCGCCCAGCGCGGCAAAGCGGGCCTGGAGGGAGCTGAGCCGGTTCTGTAAATCACGATTGAAGCGCTGCAGCTCTTCGGCAAAGCGCCTCACGTCCTCTGGATCCATGATGGCTTGCGGCATGGACTAACCTTTCTCTTTGGACTGCTTCAGCATGAAGTTGCCGCAGGCCAAGTCAAACCGATTTTCCAAAACGGCCACGCCGGCGAGGCCTCGCGTGGCAGACCTGCACCACCCGCCCCAGCGGCCCGCCACGCTCCACCCCGCGGCCAACCCCTCCGGGGCTGCCAGCCGGGTTTGCGCCCGCTCCGCCTCAGCGCGGCACCAACCGGGGGATGGGTCCCAGCGGCTGGCCGGTCAACCGGCTCCGAATCTGGAGCAAATCCTTATAGGCCTCCTGGAAGGCGTCGGCGTTGACCTGGTCCATGGCCTGGGGCGCCAGCCATTCAATCAATTCAATCCGTGCCTGGACCAGGGGCAGATCTTCCAACGTCGGCCGTTTCTTGTCGGTAAAACCATCCTCATTAAGATCCTCAATCAAATCTTTGCGTTCTTCCCGCGGCAGGCGGGGATCGTTAATGGCCTGAATCCAGTAAGCCGTGGCTTTGGGGTCCGCCCCCACCAGTTGCAAGGCTTCCCGGGCCAGGGGATCCACCGGCGGCGGTTTCTGCCGGCGCGGCGGTGCAGCCTCCACCGCCGGCGGGGCGGGGGTTTTGCTTGCATCGTCCGCCCGGACCGCGGCAGCCCGGTTGTCCCCGGGCGCGCCGGCAGCCGGCGGGGAAGCATGGCGAAGGCTGATGAAATACCAGGTGGTAAGGGCGCCGAGTCCCAGCACCATCACCACCGCGAGGATAAGCAGTTTAGGCCGGGTGTTCATACATCCATTAAACCACAAACCGGCCGGCCGGGCAAGCCGCCTGTAACGGCCCAATCCGCCGGCCTACTCGTGCCGAAGGGCCTCGATGGGATCCAATTGGGCGGCGGCCTTGGCGGGATAGAGGCCAAAGATAATGCCCACCGCGCCGGAGATGCCAAAAGCCACCAGCACCGACCACAAGGTGATGATGGTTTTCATGGTGGTCAGGTGCGAGACAATGACCGGCGTGACGATGCCCACCAACACCCCAATCAGGCCGCCCCCAATGGCCAGCACCACCGTCTCCACCAGAAACTGCATGGTAATGTCCCGCCGGGTGGCGCCCAGGGCGCGCCGAATGCCAATCTCCCGGGTGCGCTCCGTCACGGTGGCCAGCATGATGTTCATGATGCCAATGCCGCCCACCAGCAGCGAGATGGCGGCAATGGAGCCCAGCACGATGTTGAAGATGCGCTTGGTTTGCTCGGCCTGCCGCAGCAGTTGCAGGGGCACAATGGTTTCGTAATCCACCTTGTCATGGAAACGGCGCAGCAACGTCTTGATTTGGGGATCCGCCGTCTCCACCGTGGCGGTGTCGTGCATTTGCACGGTGATCTGATGCAACTCCACCTTTTCCGCCTCGTAACTGCCGGCCGAGCGCCGGATGAGCACTTCCCCGAAACGGGTGCGCGACGTGCTCAAGGGGATGTACACATTATTATCCAGCGGCTCGCCCTCCATCCGCCCGGCCTGGGTGCGCTGTTCGGGCAGGTTGCGCTCCCGCACCAGGCCCACCACCCGGTAGTAAAACGCGTCAATCTTCACCGACTGCTCCAGCGGATCCTGGTAGGGAAACAGCCGCTGCGCCAACCCCAGCGTCAAGACACAGACGTTTTCATTATTGATCTCGTCCCAATCACTCAGGAAACGCCCCCGCAGGATCTCCAGCCCGACAATCTCAGGGTAAAACGGCAGTGTCCCCAGCACCTGGCAGGGCACACTGTTCTGCGCAAAACGCACATTCTCGCGAATGATGCGCACGGGCAGCACGCGCTTGACCCCCGGCACGGTATCCTGAATGCGCGCCGCGTCGCGGTAGGTCAGCCCGTAATCAATGCTCATCCCGCGGCCCAGGCCGGAAACCTTGGTGTCCTCCGGCGGTTTGACGCTGCGAATGATGATGTTGGCGCTGCCCAGGCGTTTGATGGCCTCCTGCGCTTCGTAGGAGGCGCCTTCCCCGATGGCCAGCATGGCGATGACCGAGCACACGCCGAAAATGATGCCCAGCATCGTCAGCGCCGACCGCAGCTTGTGCAGCAGCAGGCTCTTGATGCCCAGCCGCACAATCACCAGAAATTGGAAAGCCAGCGGATTCATACGTTCCGGGGCGCGCTCCCAGCGGCCGCCCGATGTCCATTCATCACCTCCCGGTCAATCAGGCCGTCGCGCATGTGGATGATGCGGTGCGCCCGGCCGGCGACGCGTTCATCGTGGGTGACGAGCACGATGGTTTTGCCCTGGGCGTTGAGACTGTCAATCAACTCCAGCACCTCGCGGCCGGTGGTGGAATCCAGGTTGCCCGTGGGCTCGTCGGCCAGGATCATCAACGGATCATTGACCAGCGCCCGCGCGATGGCCACGCGCTGCTGCTGGCCGCCGGAAAGCTGGTTGGGGCGGTGATGCAGACGCTCGCCCAGGCCCACCAACTGTGCCAGCCGCACGCAGTGGTCATAGTGCGCCCGCAAATCCTTCCGTTGATACAACAGCGGCACCTGGATGTTTTCAATGACCGTGAGTTGCGCAATCAGGTTGTAGCTCTGGAAAATGAAGCCAATCATCCGCCCGCGCGCGGCCGAGAGCTGGTCATCCGGCATCGCCGACACATCAATGCCCCCCAGGTAATACCGGCCGGCGGTGGGCCGGTCCAGACAGCCCAGGATGTTGAGCATGGTGGATTTGCCGGAGCCGGAAGGCCCCATGATGGCCACGTAGGCGCCCCGCTTGACCTCCAAATTCACCCCGTCCAGCGCGCGGACGGTGACCTCCGTGCCCAGGACGTAGTGTTTCTTGACGCCTTCCAGGCGGATGATGGTCTCAGCGGCTGCCATCGTTGCGCGGTGCAGAAAAACCCTCCGGACGCATCCCGCCGTCCGGGCGCGGCCCCGGGAACCCTGCCGGGGCGTTGGTGCCGCCGGGGCGGCGGAAGGCGCGCATGGCCTCACGCATGGCCGCCTGCTCGTTTTCGTCCAATTCTCCGTCGCCGTTGGTGTCAAAGCGTTTCATCATTTCCTCGCGGCTGAACCGCGGCCCGCCGCGGCCCGCGCCCGGCTGCCCGCCCGGCCCGCCACCGCCGCCCGGGCCGGCGGCGTCGCCACCGCCGGCGTTCTCCCCGCCCCGGCCAGCCCCCGGCCCAAACATGCCCGCTCCATCGCCGCGCTCACCCCGTTCTCCGCGCTGCCCGCGCGGGCCGCGTCCACTGCCCGGCTCCGGGAAGCCGGCCGCGCCATTGTCCCTCCCGTTCTCGGGCACCATGCGATTGAGCCGCTCCGGCGGGGTGTTGGTGAGCCCCTCCGTCTTTTCATCCTTGCCCACGATGGCGCCCGCCAGATCTTTCTCCTGCGCATCGAAAGGCGGGCTGAGCAGCACGCGGTCCCCCTCCTTCAAGCCGGAGGTGATTTCGATGAACTTGGTGTTGTACATGCCCACATTGACCGGCACCGGCACGCTGGGATTATCCGCCAGAAACACCACCTGCTTGCCCTTGCGCGTGGTCACGCACTGGATGGGCACCGTGAGGACGCTTTTGAGATTGGTGATGATGATCTCGGCCCGGGCCGACACCCCCGGCTTCACATTGGGCAGCGGCTCCAGGATGAGGATTTCCGTGGCATAGACTTTAAGATTGGGATTGGCCCAGCGGCTGGACGTATCCGGCAAGGGTGCCACCCGGTTGACCGCCCCCTGGAAGCGGCGGTCCGGCATGGCATCCAGGACCACATACGCCGGCTGGCCGCGGGTCAACTGGTTGACGTGCGACTCATGCACCTTGACGGTGACCTTGAACTCGGAGATGTCCGGCAGCTTGATCAGCTCCTGGCGATACCGCACCACGGCGCCTTCCTCAATCATGGATTCACTGCTGAACCGCCGGTCCCCGCCCCCGCCGGCATACACCACCAACCCGTCATTGGGGGCATAAATCTTGGTGTTGGCCAACTGCCGCATGTCGCGTTCCAGCTTCTTTTTGCTCAGCTCCAGCGTGCTCTTCTGCGTTTGCACATCCGCCTCATATTGCGCCAGCCGGCGCTGGCCCTGCAGCTTGACCCGCTCCAGGTCATCCTTGGCATCCTCCACGGCCGCCTCCAGCGTGCGGCGCTTCTTGGGCAGATCAAAACTCTCCAGCATCCACAATTTCTTTTGCGCCTGCTCCAGCCGTAATTTGGTCTGGGATACCGAGAGGCGGTCGCGGTCCAGGTTGGCCTTGGTTTCAAAGCCCTTCTCATACAGCTTTTCCGTCCAACCCAGCTTTTCCTCGGCAATCTTCAAGTTTTCCAGCACGTTGGTGATTTCAATCTGCGCATCCCGCAACAACTGGGCGGCCTCACCCTTTTCAAACTTTTCCAGATCGCTCTTGGCAAACTCCAGTTTCAGCTCAGCGGCCGAGATTTCGCTTTCCACCATGCTTTTTTGGATTTCCAACTGTTGCTCGGCCTGGATCACGGCAAACTGGGCTTTCTCCACATTGATCTGCTGCTGATTCACCGCATCCTGGCTGGAGCTGGAGTCCAGTTCCACCAGCAGATCCCCCTTCTTGACGGTGGTGCCCTCGGGCACGATGTAAATGATGCGGGCGGTGCCCTCCACCTCGCTGCGCACCACCACTTCATTCACGGCCTCAATGTTGCCGCCCTCCACAATGGAGATGAGGAAGTCCCCGCGCTTCACCTCGAAATAAGCCGTGGGTTGCACCTGGTTTTTGGCGCGGCCGCGCACGACGGCGTAGGCTGTGAACACCGCCAGCAGGGCCACCACCACCAGCACCGGCTTGCGCCGCCACAGCGGCGGCGGAGCGGGAATCGTCGAAGAGGTGCTCATAAACAATTATTGGTTAAAGTAATCATCCGGCGGCAGCACCGGCTTGTCTTCGGTCTCCACCGGCGCAGCTTCGGGCGCCTTGGGCAGGAAGCCCACCAGGTGATCCTGCAGCCAGAACTTTTCCTTGCTGGTATCCAGCGCCCCGATGTCCAGCATCAGGCGCAACCGCGCCTGCTGATAGCTCACCAACGATAAAGTAAGCTGGTTTTGCGCGGCAATCAACGCGTCCTGCGCCTCCAGCACATCGCGCACCGCCACGTTGCCGGCCTGCAGGTTCATCGTCGTGCTTTCCACGCGCACCTTGGCCAGCTCGACGGCTTTTTTCTGAATCAAATACGTCTGCCGCTGCTGCTCGATGGTGCGCAGGCCGTTCTCGATGTTGTTGCGCAGGTTGTCAAACGTCAGCGTCAACGCCCGGATTTGCGCCTCAAACGCAATGAGCGCCTCCCGGTAGGCAAAGCGCTGATTCTTGCGGTCCAGCGGCAAATCCAGCTCCAGCCCCACCCCCGCACTGGCCTGGCGCGCGTCAAAGCGCGTCCAGTCGGTGGGCCGCTCGCTTTGCAGGGAGGCATCGGCGATGAACGTCAGGTTGGGCTTGAGTTTGTCCCGCGCCAGCCGCACGCGGCGTTGTACGTCCTGAAAGCGGTCAATGGCATTCAAGGTGGGCAGATGCCGCTCGGTGGCCAGCCGGTAGGCCTCCTCCGCATCCAAGGTCACCGGAATCAGCCCCACCTGGGCGATTTCTTCCAAGGCTTTGTCATCCAGGTACAATTTCGTGCTCAGCGGCAGACCCAGCCGGATTTTGAAGCTGTCCAACAGCGTTTGATAGCGCGCCACCGCGTTGATGTAGCTGTTTTTGGCGGAAAGCTCGGATTGTTTGGCCTGATCCACCTCCGTGCGCGTCTGGCGGTCCACCGCCCGCGCCTCCAGCCGCTCCGTCTGCGCCACGCGGCTCAGGTAGTTGGCGTAGTTGTTGCGCACGGCATCCTTCTGCGCCAGGATGTTGAAATAGTCGTTGAGGATGTTCAGCGCAAACTGCTCCTGATACTGGCTGAAGTTGCGCACGGCATAGACCAGGTTGCGCTCCGCCTGGGTCAGGCTCTCGAGGGCATCGTTGTTGTTGCCGAAGGCCTGAAACAAAGGCTGCACCAAATTCACTGAAACACTGGAAACCGCCGTGCGGCGCGGATCCCCGGTGTAATATCGGAACAGGTCATTGGCCAGCGTCAGTCCCAGCCGCCCGCCGCTGGCCAGGAGCTGGGTCATGTTCACGCCGCTGGAGGCCGACAAGGTGCCCTCCTTGGTGCCGTCACTGCGGCGGCGCAAGGCCCAGTCGCCCCCGGCAAACAGGCGTGGCTGGTATTTGTACCGCTCGCGGGCCAGGGCGAGTGCCGTGCTGTACAGGCTTTCTTTTTGCTCCTGATATTCGCGGCTGTTCTTGACCGCCAGATCCAAGGCCTCCTGCACCGACAACACCAGCCGGTTGGTCTCCAACCGGCTCTCGATCAACTCCGGCGGCTGCACCGACTCCGGTTTCCGTGCCGACCACGGTGTGTCAATGTTGAAGTCGTTGGTCTTCTTCAGCACCCGCTGCTGGGTCTGGTGGATCGAGCGGTACACTTCCCTGTCGGCCGCCTGCCGGTGGTATTTGGCCGTGCATCCCCCCCAAAAAAGGAGGGCAGCCAGGGCAAAAAGCCCCAGCTTTCCCGCCCGGCTCCGCGGAACCGGGCCGTCCTGTTGAACCCTGCTGTCCTGCATCCCGTTCGTTCTTAAGACGCACTAATAACGTTCGAGGTTACATTCCTATGACGTATTCCTGCCATCTTTTCTTTAATTATTTTGCTCGGGCGTGGTTTTACGGCATTTTGCCTCCCGCCTTGAGAGACCCAGCCATGGCAAGCTGCATTTTCCTTTGCAGGAAGCCGCCGGGAAAGGCAATCTTGGGGCTGGCGATGAGCACAACATTGGAGCCATCCACCATCCGCCGGCGGCTGCCGGACTGGCTGCGCCTGCGGCTGCCCAATACGGCCGCTTTTGCGCAGACCCGCAACCTGTTGCAGGATCAGCGGCTGCACACCGTTTGCGAAAGTGCGCGCTGCCCCAATCACTGGGAATGCTGGAGCAAAGGCACGGCCACCTTCATGATCGGCGGCGATCGCTGCACCCGCGCCTGCAAGTTCTGCGCCGTCACCACCGCCAAACCGCTGCCCCTCGACGCCACGGAACCGCAGCGGGTGGCCGAGGCCGCCCGTCGCATGGGCCTGCGCCACGTGGTCATCACCGGTGTGGCGCGTGATGATTTGCCCGATGGCGGCGCGGAGCACTTCCGGCGCACCATCGAGGCGGTGCGGGCGCTGAATCCGGGGGCGGTCATTGAAGTGCTGACCCCCGATTTTCAAGACCGGGACGAGGCCCTGCAGTGTGTCCTGGAGGCCCGGCCGGAGATTTTTAACCACAACCTGGAGACTGTCCGCCGCCTCACTCCCGCCGTGCGGCACCGGGCCACCTATGAGCGCTCGCTTAGCGTGCTGCGCAAAGTCAAACAATGGACGGGCGACACTCTCTACACCAAGTCCGGCCTGATGCTGGGGCTGGGGGAGACCGCAGCCGAGCTGGAGGAGGCGTTGCGGGACTTGCGCCAGGCAGGCTGCGATCTCCTGACGCTGGGCCAATACCTGCAACCCACGCCCGAACATCTGCCGGTGGTGGAATACATCTCGCCCCAGCAATTCGCCGCCTACGGGCGGATGGCGCGTGCCATGGGCTTTGTGCATGTCTCCAGCGCCCCGCTGGTGCGCAGCTCCTATCACGCCGATGATTTCCAACCCCAACGCCCCGCCCGGCCCTGAATGATTGGCACCGCGTTGAATGTGGCGGCGATTGTCGCCGGCGGGCTGGCCGGCAGCCATCCCCGCTGGCGGCTCACGCAACCGCGCGAGCAGCAAATCAAAACTCTCCTGGGTGTTCTTGCCCTCGTTCTGGGGGGCAAACTTTTCTGGGAAGGCACTCAAGGCCCATTTTTGCACGCCCTCAAGCTCTGGGGGCTGGTTTTGCTTTCCCTGATGCTGGGCAAAATGGTGGGCCGGCTGCTGGGCCTCCAGCAGGCCAGCAACCGGCTGGGCCAGTACGCCCTGCAACGCCTGCAGGCGCCCGGCGGCGCCTCCCGGCGGTGGGATCAGGCGCTCCTGGTTGGCGCCGCCCTGTTTTGCGCCGCGCCGCTGGCGTTCATCGGCAGCCTGCAGGACGGCCTGCATAATTTTTGGTTTCTGCTGGCGGTGAAAGCCGTAATGGACGGGCTGGCCGCCCAGGCTTTTGTGCCGATGCTGGGCCGGGGAATTGTGCTGGCCGCGTTGCCCGTGGCGGCCTGGCAGGGCTTGCTGACCCTGGGGACGCGCGCCCTAGTGGAGGCAGGCTGGCTGTCCACATTTGCCCCCGCCACCAGCGCCTTGCATCTGGTGTGCGGTTTTCTGGCCGTCAGTGTGGCGGTGGTGATTTTTGAAGTCCGCAAGGTGGAGCTGGCCAACTACCTGCCTGCGCTGGTGGTGGCGCCCGGTCTGGCCCGCTGGCTGCTTTGACCGCCCTCCGGCAGTTTATTTTTCCTCCGCCTTCCGTTTGCGGGCGTATTTCTCGATGCCGGCAATCACGGCCTCCAGGCTGGCCGGCTTGGCGATGAAAGGGTAGCCGCCGATGACGCCGTCGTGCTCCGCCACGCGGGAGGGCTTGACCGAAGCACTCAGAAAAACGATGGGGTAGTCCTTCAATTCCGGATCCGCTTTGAACTGGTTGGCCACGTCGCCCCCGAACATCTGCGGCATGATCACGTCCAACAGGACCACGTCCGGCTTGAATTGCCGGGCCGCCTCCGCCGCCGCGCCGCCCCAGTTTTCCACGCGGACCTCGTACTGCCCGGTACGCTCGAGATTGAGCTTCAACAGCCGCGTGAAGCTCTCTTCATCGTCCACCAGCAGCACCCGGGTCTTCATAATGGGCTAGTTGCAAGATAATATAATCCCCTCAGGCTTTGGAGCGCAAGGACGCTTTCAATTCCGCCAAAATGCGGCTGCCCTCCTCCACGCTGACCGGCTGTTTGCGCCGTTCCTCCGCGCGCTCCACCAGGTGCGACGGCAGCTCCAGCAGAAACCGGGAGGGATGCATCGGCGCAAGCGTGCCATACTTTTTCCGCGCCAGACAATGGCTCAGGGTGAGGGTCTGCCGCGCCCGGGTGATGCCCACATAAAACAACCGCCGCTCCTCGTCCACTGTGCCCTCCTCCTTGGAACGGGTATGCGGCAGCAGGCCCTCCTCCAGACCCACCAGAAACACATGCGGAAATTCCAGCCCCTTGCAACTATGCAGGGTGATCAACGTGACCTGGTCCCCCTCCACCTCCTTGTCCTCGTCCCGTTCGGTGTCCAGGGTCACCTCCTCCAGAAAGCGGTTGAGGCGCTCCCCCGGTGTGGCGCCGCCATAATCCTCCTGGTCCAGGGTGCTGACCAGATCTTTGAGAATGCGGAGGCGGTTTTCCGCCTCCTCCGGCGTTTTTTCGCTGCTGCGAATTTCCTCCCAATACCCCACCTGCTCCAACCAGTGCTCCGCCCACCGCCGCAGGGAAAAACCGGGCGGCGCGGGCTGGGTCAGGGTGTGATGATGCGTCTCCACCAGATGCAAAAACTGCCGCACTGCCTCGCGGGTCCGGCCCGGCAGGGCCGCCTGCACGTCGGTGTGCCGCATGGCGGCGAAGACCGAACAACGCCGCTCCTGGCTGGCCGCCAGCAGCCGCTCCATGGTGGCCTCGCTCAGGCCGCGGGCGGGCACGTTGGCAATGCGCAGCAGGCTGATGTCGTCGTGCGGATGATGAAACGTGCGCAAATAAGCCAGAAAATCCTTGATCTCCCGCCGGTCAAAATAACTCTGGCCGCCCACCAGATGGTAGCGCACGCGCGCCGCCCGCAGCGCGGTTTCCAGCGCGCGCGCCTGGTGGTTGGTGCGAAACAAAATGGCCTGGTGCTGCCACGGGATGCGCTTGAATTTGCGGTTGATTTCAATCTGCTCCACAATGCCGCGCGCCTCCTCGTCCTCGTTGGCAAACGTGTGCAGCACAATGCGGCTGCCCTGCCCGTTGCGGCTCCACAGCTTCTTGGGCCGGCGGCGGGCATTGTGGGTGATGACGGCATTGGCCGCCTCCAGGATGACACTGGTCGAGCGATAATTCTGCTCCAGTTTGATGACCTTGACGCGCGGGAAATATTTTTCCATGTCGAGCAGGTTGGCAATTTCCGCGCCGCGCCAGCCGTAGATGCTCTGATCATCATCCCCCACCACGCACAGGTTTTGATGCTGCGCCGCCAGCAGCCGCAGAATTTCAAATTGCGCGGCGTTGGTGTCCTGATATTCGTCCACCATGATGTAACGAAAGCGCTGGCGGCACTGGGCCAGCACTTCCGGGTCCTGCCGCAGCAGATGCAGCGTCAGCCCCAGGAGATCATCAAAATCCACCGCGTTGCACGCCCGCAAGGCCGATTCATACCGCGGCAGCAGCCGACGGGCCAGTTCGTGCAGCGTGTCCTCCCGCCCCCCAAAGCCGTTTTTGAGCCGGCTGATGGCCGCCGCCACCTCCGCCGGCTCCAGCGTAACCCCGCGCACGTTGAAGTGCGCCAGAATGCGGCGCACGGCGCTGAGGCGCTCCGACTCGCTGTAGATCACGAAATTGGGCTTGTAGCCCAGGCGGTCAATGTATTGCCGCAGCAGCCGCGCCCCCAGCGCATGAAACGTGCAAATGGTGGGCGCTTCCGGCGGGGGCTGCCCCGGCGCCCCCCGCGGCCGCGGCACCAACTGCGCCACGCGCTCTTTCATCTCGCGCGCGGCTTTATTGGTGAACGTCACCGCCAGAATCTGCCCGGGCGGCACCCCGCGGGCGATCAAGTGCGCCAAACGATAGGTGATGACGCGCGTCTTGCCCGTGCCGGCCCCCGCCAGAATCAACACCGGCCCCTCGGTGGTCTCCACCGCCCGGCGCTGTTCGGGATTCAAACTGTTCAAATCCACCATGAGTGCGGCGGAGTGTAGAGGGTGACCGGCGTATGGCAAGACAGGAACACCGCCTTTCCTCCCCCGGCCTGCCCGCCTCGTCCACCAGCGGATAATCTGCGGTTGCAGAGGGCGGACGTTTGGGCTAGAAGTCAGCCATGAAGCACATACGTTTAAGGACGCCAGCCCTTGGTCTTGCGTTGCTGGTCTCGCTGTCATGGCATGCCGCCGCCGCCACCCCTCCCCCCGGCTTTGTGGCCTTGTACAATGGCCGGGATTTGTCCGGATGGTGGGGCACAGGCGACACTGACCCGCGCACCTACATTTTCCTCAGCCCCGCCGAATACGCCAAACGGCGGGAGGCCAGCCTTCCCAACATCCAGCGCCATTGGACCCCGGCGGGCGAGGAGCTGATCAATGACGGCAACGGCCTTTTTCTGACCACCGAGAAGTTCTTTCGGGACATTGAACTGCTGATTGACTACAAGACCGTGCCGCGGGCGGACAGCGGCATCTACCTCAAAGGCACTCCGCAAATCCAGATTTGGGACTACACGGACACCAACAAATTCAAGCTCGGCGCCAACAAAGGCTCCGGCGGCTTGTGGAACAACAGCCCCGGCGCCCCCGGCAAGGATCCCCTGGTGCTGGCCGACAAACCCTTCGGCGAATGGAATCATTTCCGCATCCTCCAACTGGGCACCCGCACCACCGTCTACTTGAATGACCAACTGGTGGTGGACAATGCCATCATGGAGAATTACTTCGACCGCAGCCGCAAACAGCCCCTGCCGCCCTTCGGCCCCATCCAACTGCAGACCCACGGCGGCGAAATCCGCTGGCGCAACATTTTTGTGCGCGAGATTCCGGCCGACGAAGCCAACCGCCGCCTGCGCGGCAACGATGCCGGCTTCACCCCCCTCTTTAATGGCCGCGACTTCACCGGCTGGCAGGGGCCGCTGGACAATTACGAAATCAAGGACGGGGCCATCGTCTGCAAACCCGGCAAGGGCGGCACCATCTACACCAAGGAGGAATATGGCGACTTCGTCGTGCGGCTGGAGTTCAAGCTGCCGCCGGGCGGCAACAACGGCCTGGCCATCCGCTATCCCGGCCAGGGCGACACCGCTTACGTGGGCATGTGCGAGCTGCAGGTGCTGGACGACAACTACGAGCAGGTGAAAAACACCAAGCTGGATCCCCGGCAGGTCCATGGCTCGGCCTACGGCATGGTGGCCGCCTATCGCGGTTACCAGCGGCCCGTGGGCGAATGGAATTATCAGGAAGTCACCGTGGTGGGCTCCAAAATCAAGGTGGAATTGAATGGCACCATCATTCTGGATTGCGACCTGAGTAAGGTCACCGAATTCATGGGCAACACCCCGCATCCGGGCAAAGACCGCACCCGCGGTTTCTTTGGCTTTGCCGGGCACAATGACCCGGTCATGTTCCGCAACATCGCCATCAAACGTCTGTAACCCCCGTTGGCCCTCACGCTACCGGAGATTTCTTATGAGCCTTCCAGCAACCTCCTCCCTTTCCCGCCGCCGCTTCCTGCGACACCTCACCGCCGCGGGCCTGGTGGCGCCGTGGGTCACGCATGATCTGCTGGCGCAAGCGGCCGCCCCGCTCCTGCGCCACGCTGCCGTGGGCGCGGGCGGCATGGGCGCCTCGGACATTGATTCGCTGACCAGCCATGCCGCGGTCAAACTGGTGGCCGTCGCGGATGTCGAACTGCGCCGCGCCCAGGCCCTGCAAAAACGCTTCCCGGAGGTGCGCGTGTATCAGGACTGGCGCGTGATGCTGGAAAAGGAGCAGGGACAAATTGATTCGGTCAATGTGGCCACGCCCGATCACATGCATGCGCCGGTGGCCATGACGGCCCTGCAAATGGGCAAGCACGTGTATGTGCAAAAGCCGCTCTCGCATGACCTGTACGAAAGCCGCCGCCTGACCGAAGTCGCCCGCGAAAAAAAGCGCGTCAGCCAGATGGGCATCCAGATTCATTCACACGTGGAATACCGGCTGGCGGTCAGGTTCGTGCAGGAGGGCATGATCGGCAAAATCAAGGAGGTGCACGCCTGGAGCAATAAAAAATGGGGCGATCCCGCCCCCCGCCCGGAGCGCTCCGATCCCGTGCCCGAGGGATTCGACTGGGATTTATGGCTCGGCGTATGCGCCGCGCGCCCCTTCATTGGCAACGGCTATTATCACCCGGCCAACTGGCGCAAACGGCTCGATTTCGGCACCGGCACCTTTGGCGACATGGGCTGCCATATTTACGATCCGGTTTTCAAAGCCCTGGCCCTGACCGCGCCGCTCACGGTGCGCTCGGAAGGCCCGCCGCCCAACGCCCACAACTGGGCCAACGACGCCAAAATCCTCTATGTCTTCCCCGGCACCCGCTTCACGGAGGATAAAACGGTGAAGGTGACATGGTATGACGGCGATCAGCGCCCGCCCCGCGACATCCAGGCCCTGGTGCCGCGCCCCCTGCCGGATCAAGGCTCCCTGTTCCTGGGCACCAAGGGCGTGATGCTCCTGCCCCACATCGCCAAACCGGAGCTGTACCCCGATACCACTTTCCGGGACGTGGTGTACCCCCGGCTGGAGCGCGTGGATCATTACCATTCTTTTGTGGACGCCTGCCTGGGCCGCGGCCAGACATCCGCCGGTTTTGATTACTCGGGACCCCTGACGGAAGCCGTGTTGTTGGGAGGGGTGGCCAGCCGCTTCCCCAACACCACGCTCAAGTGGAATGCCGCGCGACTAAGTTTTGACCTGAAAGACGCCACCGCGCTGGTCCGCCGTGCCTACCGCAAGGGATGGGAAGTGAAAGGGTTGAGCTAGGCCGCAACCGCCCCGGCGGCGCGCCGGTTCAAGCGCTTTCCGGCATGGCACGTGCGGCGGGCAACGGAAAATCTTGCCTTGGACGGTCGAATCCGCTCAAACACGAGGGACAGGAATTGAACTTTTATGGCCTTTTATAACGAAGCCAAGCTGCGGGATATTTCGCAGCGCTTTCAGATTTACGGGCAGATCCTGCATGCCGAGCCGTGCAAAATCGGCCACATCAACGAAACTTACACCGCCACCTATGACCAGGGCGGCGTGAAGGTGCGCTATATTCACCAGAAGATTAACACCAATGTCTTCAAGGATCCCGTGGCGGTGATGAGCAACGTCATGCGCGTCACCCGCCATGTCCGCGCCAAGCTCGAAGCCGCCCAGGCCGAAGACATCACCCGCCGCACGCTCATCGTGGTGCCCACGCGGGACGGCCGGGATTTTTATTACAACGGCGAGGGCGAGGCCTGGCGGACCTTCGTGTTCATTGAAAACGCGCGCACCTATGAATCGGTGCAATCACCCGCGCAGGCCTACCAGGCCGGCCGGGGGTTTGGCACGTTTCAATGCCAGGTGGCCGATCTGCCCGGCGAGCGCCTGCACGAGACCATCCCCGATTTTCACAACACCCGCATGCGCTTCAACGCCCTGGTCAAGGCCATCGAGGCGGATCACTTCAACCGCGCCGCGCTGGCCAAGAAGGAAATTGCCTTCGCCCTCAAGCAGGAGCCCATCGTGGATGTGTTGCTCAACGCCCTGGCCCGGGGTGAAATTCCCGAGCGCATCACCCACAACGACACCAAGTTCAACAACGTGATGCTCGATGCCGAGACCGGCCAGGCGCTCTGTGTGGTAGACCTGGACACGGTGATGCCGGGGCTGGCGTTGTATGATTTCGGCGACATGGTCCGCACCACCACCAGCCCCACGCTGGAAGATGAGCCGGACTTGAGCAAGGTGCGGATGCACATGCCCATCTTCAAAGAGCTGGCGCGGGGTTACTTGGAGGCCGCCACCTTCCTGACTAAAGCGGAGAAATCCTATCTCGCCTTCGCCGGCAAGCTCATCACCTTCACCATCGGCATCCGCTTCCTGACCGATTTCCTGCAGGGCGACGTCTATTTCCGCGTGCACCGGCCCCAACACAACCTGGACCGCTGCCGCACCCAGTTCAAGCTGGTGGAGTCCATCCACCGGCAGCAGGAGGCCATGCAGGCCTTTATTGACGGCCTCTAGGCCCTGATTTTCTCCTTGGCACAAGCTGCCGCCGCCCGCAAGCTGGCGCGCATGACGGATACCGGCATGAACGTCCATCAGGTGGCGCACCTGGCGCGGCTGGAGCTGTCCGCCGCCGAGGCCACCGCTTTTCAGGCCCAGTTGGCGGAAATCCTGACGTATGTCGAAAAACTCAAAGCAGTGGACATTGCCCACGTCGAGCCGACGGCGCATCCCTTCCCGCTGGAAAACGTGACCCGGCCGGACGAAGTGCGACCCTCCCTGCCGCATGCGGAAGCCCTGCGCAACGCCCCCGCCCGCAGTGAGGGCCTGTTTGTGGTGCCCAAAATCGTGGAATAACCGCCGCCATGCTGAACACGGCCTCGATTCTGGATTTGCGCGACCGGCTGGCCCGGCGCGAAGTCACCGCCCGCGAGGTGATGGAAGCCTGCCTGCGCCGCATCGAAACGGTGGACCGCCAGATTCACGCCTTTATCCGTCTGGATGCCGAAGAGGCCCTGGCCCAGGCCGAAGCGGCGGACCGCCTTCTGGCCGGGGGAGAAAAACTCCCGCTGCTGGGCATCCCCATCGCCATCAAAGACGCTATTGCCGTCCGGGGCCATCCGCTCACCTGTGCCTCGCGCATTCTGGAGTCGTTTGTTTCGCCCTACGACGCCACGGTAATTGAAAAGCTGCGCGCCGCCGGCGCGGTGGTCTTTGGGCGGCTGAACATGGACGAGTTTGCCATGGGCAGCTCCACGGAAAACTCGGCCTTTGGCCCGACCCTGAATCCGTGGCATCCGGAATATGTCGCCGGCGGCTCCTCGGGTGGCTCCGCGGCCGCGGTGGTGGCGGATGAATGTTTGGCGGCGCTCGGCTCAGACACGGGCGGCTCCATCCGCCAGCCGGCGGCGTTTTGCGGATGCGTGGGCCTCAAGCCCACCTACGGGCGCGTGTCCCGTTACGGCCTGGTGGCGTATGCGTCCTCCCTGGATCAAATCGGGCCGCTCACCAAGACGGTGGCCGACGCCGCCCTGATGCTGGAGGTGCTGGCCGGCCACGATCCGCGGGATTCCACCAGTGTGCCCCGCCCCGTGCCCGCCTACTCGGGCGCGCTGGGCCAGCCAGTCAAGGGACTGCGGGTGGGTCTGCCGAAGGAGTATTTTGTCGGCGGGCTGGACCCGGTGGTCAAAGCCGCAGTCACAGCGGCCCTTCGCACCCTGGAAAGCCAGGGCGTGGAATTGCGCGAAATCTCCCTGCCGCACACCGATTACGCGATTGCCACCTACTACATTATCGCCACGGCCGAAGCCAGCGCCAACCTGGCCCGCTTTGACGGCATCCGGTACGGCCTCCGGGTGGAGGGCGCCGATCCCCTTGAATTGTATTGTCGCACCCGCGGACAAGGCTTTGGCGCAGAGGTCAAGCGCCGCATCATCCTGGGCACTTATGTGCTGAGCAGCGGCTACTATGACGCCTATTATCTCCGCGCTCAAAAAGTCCGCACGCTCATCCGGCAGGACTTCCTCCGCGCCTTCGAGCAGGTGGACGCCATCCTTACTCCGACAGCGCCCACGCCGGCTTTCCGGTTGGGCGAAAAAGCCGCGGATCCCCTGCAGATGTACCTGACCGACATTTTCACCATCTCCTGCAACCTGGCCGGCCTTTGCGGGATTAGTGTTCCGTGCGGCTTCGCCGAGAACCCCCGCCGTCCCATTGGACTGCAACTGCTGGGGCGGCATTTCGACGAAGAAACCCTGCTGCGGCTGGCCTATGCGTATGAGCAGGCCACCGATTGGCGGCAACACAAGCCGCCGTGCTGAATCATGGCCGGCCCACAGGCATGGGGCGGCTGGCTGGCCGCCGCGCTGATGGTGTGCAGCAGTCCGCTGTGGGGCCAGACACCGGCAGAGGCTGCCGCCGCGGTGCCCTCACGCCGCCTGGTGCCGTTCACGCTCGCGGACCAATACGGCACGAACCACGTCATCCGGCTGCCCCTGCCCCGGTTGACGTTCATCACTGTGGCCGATAAATCCGGCGCCGCCGAGGTCAATGCCTGGGTCAATCCCCTGCACCTGCTGTATGGCCGGCGGTTGGACATCCTTGGCGTGGCCAATGTCAGCGCCGCCCCCCGCTGGTTTCAAGGGGAGGTGCGCCGCCATTTCCGGCGGAATTACAAGCATCCCGTGCTGCTCGATTGGGAGGGCAAAGTCACCGCCTCCCTCGGGGCCAGCCAGGCCGCCATTACCGTCATTTTGGCCCTGCCGGATGGCTCGGTCATTTACCAGCACCACGGCCCGGCCACCGCCCCCGCGCTGGAGCGGCTGTTGCAAACCGTGGGCAAAGTCTTACAACAACAGCCGGGCAATTGAGCCGATGACCCGTTCATGGAGCCGAATCGTTTGAATCACACCCGCCAGCCGCGGCGATGTCCTGCGACAATCTTGATGCTGGGGCTGAGTTTATGGTGCTGCAAGCCCCTGGCCGCTGCGCCCATCCCTCGTCCCTTGATCAAGGACACGGCCCATGGCCGGCCCAACCTTGTGGTTTTTCTGGCTGAAGGCCTGACTTATGCAGACCTTCCCCCCTACGGAGCCACCAACCGCCTACCCCACTGGCAGCAGCTTGGAGCGGAAGGAATGCGGCTGGATTGCGCCTATGGCGCCGGCCCCTGGCCCGACCTTGCGGTGCGCGGGCTGCTGACGGGACTGCCGCACTCCGCAGCAAAAACCAACGGAGCCCTGGCTTTAATGGCCCCGGCCGATGCGCCCCCCCTGCCCCAAATGCTCCGCGAGCGGGGCTATGCGACCGGGATGCTGGGCTGGTGGCCACCCGGTGAAGCCTGGCCGCCCCTGGCCCAAGGCTTCGAAGAATGGCTGGGCAGCCTGGATCGCAGCGAGGCCCGCCAGGTCTATCCGCGCTTCCTGCACCGCAACCAGATTCGGCACGAGTTTAATCCGCCTGCCACGCCGCAGAGATTTGCGGCGCCGCAGTTGTTGGTGACGGCGATGACCAATTTCGTGCGCACCTCCCGCCTGTATCCGTTTTATTTGCAAATCATTTACCCCTCCCCCGCCACCAACGCCAGCCGCCAGGAATGGTTGGAGCGGCTGGACCGCGATTTGGGCCTGCTGCTGGCCACCCTGCGGGCTCAACGGGTGGAAACGCAGACGCTCATCCTGGCCGGCGGCCTCGTGGCCCCGCGCCAGGCTGGCGAACCGCTGCGGCCGTTGCCCGCTCCCGTTGGCTGGCTGCGCTGCAGCACCAATGGGGTTTATGAAGGCGACTTGCGCATGCCCCTGCTGCTGCGCTGGCCCGGCAAACTCAAGGGTGGCACCCTCCAACCGCAGCCCCTGACGCTGCCGGAGCTTCACGCCACCCTGGCCGCCTGGGGAGATGCACCGCTGGCCGCTGCGACCGCTGACCGCTCGCCAGCGGATTACTTGTTGCAAGGCTTTCCTTCCAATTGGACGGCGCGGGGCTTCTGGGAGAATCCGCACACTGGCGCGGAAGCCTTGCGGGATGGCCCCTGGAAACTGGTGCGTCCCGAACGTCAGGCCCCGTGGGAGTTGTATCATCTGGAAAAGGATCCGGCAGAGCGCGAAAACCTGGCACTGCGCCTGCCGGAGGAATGCCAGAGAATGCAGGCGCTCCGGGAAAAGCAGCGAGCCGCAAAAACTCGCTGACCGCGCCGGCTAATCAGGTTGGATCCAACCCCGCCAGCGATACAAGGCCCAGGCCAGTTGCTCGCGCACAAAAAGGGACATTTTGACAAAGCCCTGGTAGCGCGGCACCAAGTTGAACGAGGGCGGCCCCTCCAGGCTGACGGACGTTTTGAAGTCACATGGCACCGGAAACACCGGCACCCCCGCCGTTTTGAAACATGCCACCGCGCGGGGCATGTGATAGGCCGAGGTCACCAAAATCACCTGCTTCCAGCCGCGCTCCTGGCAAAGCTGCGCCACTTTCAGCGCCTCCTCCCGGGTGTTGTCGCACCCCCCAAGGCTAATCACTGGCGCCTGCGGCAGCCGCCAGGCCTCCAACCAGCGCCGCACCATGTCGGCCTCCACCCGCTTCTGCCCGTCAGGCAGGGCGGCCTCGGCGCCGCCCAACACCAGCGCGCGCCCCTTGCCCAGGCGCATCAATTCCAGCCCCATGAACAACCGGTCCCCATCCGCAGTCACGCCCAGCCCAAAGACATCCCGGCGCGAAGGCTCAAAGCCCCCGCCCAGCACCACCACGGCATCCGCCGCCGGCACCTCCTCCAACGCCGGGGCCAGATGTTGCTTCTCCAAGCGCCCCAGCAACCAGCCGGAAAAACCCGTGCTGCCGACGAGAAACATCAGCAACGCCAGCCCCGCCGGCGCCAGGGCCAGCCGCCAGCGCTTGCGTGACAACGCCCACAACGCAAGCAATACCAGGACACCCCACACCAGCCCCACCGGCTCCAGAAGGTTGAACACCATCCGTTGCAGACTGGTGATCATGCCTTCCAGACCATGATGCGCCGCTCGGTCATGCCTTCCAGGGCATAGCGCACCCCCTCCCGCCCCAAACCGGATTCCTTCCATCCGCCGTAAGGCATGACATCCGCCCGCCAGGTGGGCACGTCATTGACCAGCAGGCCGCCCACTTCCAGCGTCTCAAAAGCCTGGTGAATGGCGGGCATGTCGCGCGTGAAAATCCCCGCCTGCAATCCGTAGGGCGAGTCGTTGATCAGCCGCAGCGCCTCGGCCCAGTCCGCATACGGCCCCACGGTGACCACCGGCGCAAAGATTTCCTGGCAGTTCACTTTCATCGCCGGCGTAGTGCGGATCAAAATAACCGGCGGCATCAACGTGCCGCGGGGCTGTTCTCCCAGCGCCATTTCCGCTCCCTCGCGCACGGCTTCCTCCACCCACGCCCAGGCGCGCTGGGCTTCGGCTTCCGAGATCATCGGTCCCACGTCGGTCTGCTCGTCCAGCGGATCGCCCACCTTCAGGCGGCGGGTGCAGGCAATGAATTTCTCCAGGAAAGCGTCAAACACCGGCCGGTGCACAAAAATGCGCTGCACACTGATGCACGTCTGCCCGGCGTAAGCGAAACCGCCCATCGCGCACCGCTGGGCGGCGTAATCCAGATCAGCATCCGCATGCACCGCCACGCCGGCGTTACCCCCCAGCTCGAGCGCCACCTTCTTGTGTCCTGCCAGGTCACGCAACCGCCAGCCCACGCCGCCGCTGCCGGTGAAACTGAGGTATTTCATGCGCGGATCGGTGGCCAGTGTCTCCGCCATGGCCCCCGGACAATGCACCACATGAAAGCTGCCGGGGGGCGCCCCGGCGTTTTGCACTATCTCGGCCAGGCGCAAAGCGGTCAGCGGCGTCTGGGAGGCCGGTTTGAGCACAATGGGGCTGCCGCAGGCCAGTGCCGGGGCCACTTTGTGGGCCACCAGATTCAACGGAAAATTAAACGGCGTGATGGCCGCCACCGGCCCCACCGGAAAGCGCCGCACCAGGCCCTGCCTCCCCTCGCTGGCGGCGTCCAAATCCAGCGGCAGCCATTCGCCCCGCAGGCGTTTGGCCTCCTCCACGGCATCGGTAAAGGTGAGAATGGCGCGCCCCACCTCGGCGCGGGCGTATTTGAGCGGCTTGCCCGCCTCCCGCGCAATCAACTGCGCCAGCCCCTCGCGGTCGGTTTTCAACCCCGCCACCACCCCCTCCAGAATGGCCGCGCGCTGGTAGGTGGGCAGCCGGGAAGTCAGGGCAAAGGCCTGTGCAGCGCTGTGCATGGCCTGCTCCAAATGAGCGGCGCCGGCGCGATGCGCCAGCCCGGCCACCTGCCCGTCATAGGGCGAGCGAATGGCCACCACCGCCTCGCCCGCCACCCATTCGCCGCCAATGAACAAGCGAAATTCGGGCGGCGGCGGAGTTTCGACCTGGAGGGCGCCTTCAGCCATGGCCATGCGGATTATTAGATGACTTCCCGATACACCTCCGGATGCGGGCGGGAAATGACCACGGCATTCACCAGCACCCCGGCATCGGCGATAATCTTTTTGCCCGCCGCCACCGCCGCCTGCACCGAGCCGACATCGCCGGTCATGGTCACAAAGGCCTTGCCTCCCAGGGCCATGGCCAGGCGGATTTCCATGAGCGTGACGCTGGCCGCCTTGGCCGCCGCATCCGCCGCCTGCAACAACGTGGCCACATTGAACGATTCCAGGATGCCCAGCGCGCCCGTAGGCTCCCCGGGATGCGTCCGGCCCAGCGCGGCGATGACATCCTCGTGCACGTTGGTGATGACGAATTGATCAATCAAACAGCCGTTGGCCGCCGCCGCGCCCGATTCCACCGCGCTGCGCACCGCCGCGGCATCTCCACCAATGAGCACCATGTATTTCCCGGAGCAGATGGAGCGCGACAAAATCAGGCGCACATTGCCCGCCTTGAGCATGGTATCGGCCACCAGAAAACCACTGGCCACACTGGACAACTCAATCAAACCGATGGATTTCTCTTTCATGGAAACAAGCTTTCAGGCTCATGCCACCGCCAGAGTCAGGCTTTCCGAGTTCACCGCCGTCACCCGCCCCGCCAGCGGGGCGTGCACCACGGCTCCCAGCGCATGGGCCGGCGGGGCCGCGACCACCTGACCGGCTTTGACGAGCTCGCCCACCTTGACCTGCGGCTGGGCGGGCGCGCCAGCGTGTTGTTTAAGCAGCAGCCGCAGTTCCCGCGGCCGTCCCGCCCACTCGCGCAGCGGCGCGGGCATATCATAGTCCTGCACGTGCAGTTTGCGCGTCAGCGCTTGAATGGGCACCCGCCGCCCCTCCCGCAGGGGATGCACCTGCACCTCCATCTTGCCGCTCCATTTCTGGTTGGCGCGGCGCATGGCCGCCTTGGCATCGTCGCAGGCCTCTTTGGGATAAAGCTCCTCCGGGCAGGCATACAGCGTGCACAGTCCGCACGAGCAGCATAACGCCGCCCATTGATTCCAATACTCCGCGCCGGTGGACGTGAAGGCCAGGCTGCGCATCACCTGATGCGGCTCCACGGCGTAACCCAGCAGATAGCGCGGGCAGAACTCCGTGCAATACCGGCATTGATCGCAGGCCGACTTGCCAATCTGCGCCATGCGCGGCTGGGGATTCAGTTTGCGTTGAATGATATGATGCTCGCGGGGCAGCACCACCACGCCGGTGGCGGTCTTGGTCACCGGCGTGTCCAAATCCAGGGTGGTCTGGCCCATCATCAACCCGCCAATGCAGAGCACCGGCTCGCCCGTAGTTGCCCCGCCGGCGGCCTCCAGACACTCGCGCCACGAGACCCCCACCGGCACCAGCAGGGTGCACGGCTCACGCACCGCCCCCGCAATGGTCACCATCTTGTGCGTGACCGGCTGCCCGCGGGCGGCCCGGGCCACATTGACAAAGGTCTCCACATTGTTGACCACCACCCCCACATTCAACGGAATCCCCTGCGGCGGTATGAGCCGCCCCGTCACCGTGTACACCAAATCATACTCATCGCCGGAGGGGTAATAATCACCCAGCAATTCCAGCCGCAGGGAGGTGCCGGCGATGGCCCGGGTGACGGCTTCAATGGCTTTCTTTTTCTTGGCCTTGATGCCGATGACCCCGGTCTTCGCCCCCACCGCCTCCATGGCCAGCAACATCCCCTCGCGCAGCTCCGCCGCCCATTCCTCCATCACCACGGCATCCTTGTGCAACAACGGCTCGCACTCGGCGCCGTTGGCAATCACGGTATCGGCCCGGGCGGCCAGTTTGACATGGGTGGGAAAGCCGCCGCCGCCTGCGCCCACCACGCCAGCCTGCCGGACTTTTTCAACAAGGCTCATCGTGCCGAAGTGTACCGGGGGGCGTTGAAAACTCAAACGGAAATCCGCAGGGCTGCAGGCCGGTGATCCCGGCCCGAGTCCGTGAGCTGCGCCCCCGCGCCGCAGCCTGCGCAGAAGAAATCCCTGGGGGCTATCCCCCCAAAAAATCACGTGCACTTTGGCCGAAGCAGGCTAATGTTTCGCCCACCTGAACGATCTTATGGGTCTGATTCAACCATTTGCGGCGGTCCGCCCACGTCCCGAACTGGCAGCGCGCATTTGTGCGCCGCCCTACGACGTGCTTTCCACGGAGGAAGCGCGCGCCCTCGCCGAAGGCAATCCGTTGAGTTTCCTGTGGGTCAGCAAGCCTGAGATTGAATTCCCCCCCCATCACGACCCCTACGCTCCCGAGGTCTATGCCCGCGGCCGCGAGCATTTCCAGCGGTTGCTGCGCGCAGGCGCCCTGGTGCAGGAAAAAGCGCCGGCCTATTATTTATATCAGCAGCGCATGGGCCGCCACGTGCAGACCGGCCTGGTGGCGGTGGCCAGTTGCGCCGCCTACCTCGAAGGCCAGATCAAAAAGCACGAGCTGACCCGACCGGACAAGGAGGACGACCGCCTGCGCCATATCGAAGTGGTGGGCGCGCAAACCGGACCGGCCTTTCTTGTGTATCGCGCCCAGCCCGCCCTGGACGATTTCATCGCCCGTAAAATTGCCGAATACCCCGAAGTCGAATTTACGGCACCCGATGGCATCCACCATGCCGCCTGGACCCTGCGCGAGCCGGCGGACCTCGAGTTCATCCAGCGTGCCTTCGCGGCGATTCCCGCGCTCTATATTGCTGATGGCCATCACCGCACGGCGGCGGCGGCGCGTCTTCATCAAAAACGGGGGGGCGGCCCGGCGGCCTGGTTTTTAGCCGTGATTTTCCCGCATCATCAAATGCAAATCCTCCCCTACAACCGGGTGCTCAAAGATTTGAACGGCCTGACGCCGGCCGCCTTGTGGCAACGTCTGCATACCGTGCTGGAGGTGCTGCCCGGAAGCTCCGCCCAACCGGCCGAAAAACACGAACTCAGCCTGTATGTGGAGGGCCGCTGGCACCGGCTGCGCTGGAAAGCGGGCGTCACCGCCACCTCCCAGGCCGTGGAGCGCCTGGACGCGGCGCTCTTGCAACGCCTTGTGCTGGGACCCATTTTTGGCATAGACAATCCCCGCACCAGCCAGCGCATCGCTTTCATCGGCGGCATCCGCGGCACGGCCGAATTGGAGCGCCTGGTGAATAGCGGGGAATATGCCGCGGCTTTCTCGCTCCATCCCACCACCATCGAGGACTTGATGCAGGTGGCGGACGAAGGGGGAATCATGCCCCCGAAGAGCACCTGGTTTGAACCCAAGTTGCGCGACGCTCTCTTTATTCACCTGGTTTAAGCCGTGAACCCGGCTTCACATCGCCTGGGCACCTTCATCCTGGCCGCACTGGCCGGAGGGCTGCTGGCAGGCGCGGCGGCGGCGTGGTACGGGGAAACTCATCCCGCCTGGCTGGCGCAAACCCAGCGTTTTGCCACCGCCGTGCTGGATCCCCTGGGCCGGATTTTCCTGCACCTGCTTTTCTGGGCCGTGGTGCCGCTGGTTTTTTCCACGCTGGCCCAGGGAGTGCTCCAGCTCGGCAACCAGGGCGGGCTGGGAGGTTTGAGCTGGCGGGTGGCCCTGCTCTTTGCCGCCAACATGGCCGTGGGGGTGGCCCTGGGATTGATGGCGATGAACTGGCTCGTCCCCGGCACCGCTTTGCCCGCCGAAACCCGCCAACAACTGTTGCGGGAATTTGGCCCGACAGCCTCCGCCACGCTCGAAACAGTGGCGGCCCAACCCCTCACCAGTTTCCGCGCCGTGGTGGACCTGCTCCTGCCCCGCAACCTGCTCAAGGCGATTGTGGAATTTCAACTGTTGCCGCTCATGGTGCTGGCGCTGCTGCTCGGCGCTGCCGGCACGCGCCTGCCCGAGGCCAGCCGCGCCCGGCTGCATCAGGGACTGGAGCTGGTCAGCACGCTGATGTTGCAACTGGTGCGCTGGGCCATGTATCTGGCCCCCCTGGCCGTGCCGGCCATAATCTTTAGCACCGTGGTCAAAGCCGGGCTGCCCGTCTTGAGTGCCCTGATTGGCTTTGTGCTCGTATGCCTGGGGGTCATGACCTTGCACCTCTTTGGCTTCCTGGCGCTCTGGCTCAAATGGCTGGCCGGGCGATCACCCTGGGCCTTTTTCAAGGCCATTCGCACCGTCCTCATCACCGCCTTTTCCACCAGTTCAAGCAGCGCCACCCTCCCGGCCAGCCTGGCGGCCAGCCGTGAGTCCCTTGGCATTTCGGCGCCGGTGGCGGGCTTTGTCCTGCCGCTGGGAGCCACGTTGAACATGAGCGGCACGGCGTTGTATGAGGGATGCGTGGTGCTGTTTGTGGCGCAGGTCTATGGGGTGCCCTTGTCCCTGGGCATGCAAGGGCTGCTGCTGGTGATGACCGTCTTGAGCGCCGTGGCCGTGGCCGGCATCCCCGGGGGGTCATTGCCCTTGATTGCGGGTCTGCTGCTGACCTTTGGTGTGCCGCCGGAAGGGCTGGCGCTGGTGTTGGGGGCCGACCGCCTGCTGGACATGGCCCGCACCACTCTTAATGTGGCGGCGGACCTGGTGACGGCGGCCGTGGTGGACAAATACTGGCGGCGCCGGCTTGCTTCCCCGCCCTCCAGCTCAAGTTTTTAGGCCCCGGCCACGGGCTGAGGCCCATGCTTTTATTGATTGGGGCTGAAGCTGGCTTTTTCTACATTCAAACGCGGAGTGAAGAACAGCGAGGGACTGGCCAGGCCGGACGCCACGGGATTGGTGCTGTTGGGCTCAGTGGCGGCAGCGGCGGGCGAAGATCCGCCTTGCGCCAGTTGCTCCGCAAAACCGGCCGAGGCACTCAGGCCGCCCGCCGGGGTGGCAAGGCCCGGAACGCCAGGCCCCGCCGGCAGGAGGGTTTGGGAGGCCACCGGGTCAGGTGTCCGCAGCAGCATCAATCCTCCCACCAACACACCGCAGGCGCCCGCCGCCGCCAGGCCGGACCACAGCGGGCGGGTGGTCAGCGCGTTCCAAAAACGCAACAGCCAGGCACTTTCCGCGTCGCCTTCCACCGCATTGATGCGCGCCATGACCTGGTGGGAAAAGTTCTGAAAATATCCCGGCGGCGGCTGTTCATGCCGCTTCAGGGCGAGCAGTTGGCGCAGCCGCGCAAACTCATCCTGTGGCTGGGGCATGCTCATATCAGGTCAAAAACTCGGCCAAATAGGCTTGCAGTTGTTGCCGCGCATAAAACAGGCGCGAGCGCACGGTGCCCTCGTTGCAATCCATGATCCGCGCGATTTCCTCGTGCGGCAACCCCTGGATGTCATGCAACGTGACCACCATTCTATGAGTATCTGACAACTTCAACATGGCCTTGTTCAATTTTTCCTGCAGCTCGGCCAGGTTGAGATCACGCCGCGGTGTCTTATCACTGATCAAGGCCACCAAATCGGGATCATTCTCCACCTGCGCATCCAGATCATTCAGGCTCAGATGCACCCGGTTTTTGCGCTGGCGCAAATAATTCAGCGTTTTATTGACCGCAATCCGATACAGCCACGTGAAAAAGGTGGCATCCCCTTTGAAGGACGGCAGCGCCCGATACGCCTTGATGAAGGTCTCCTGCGCGAGGTCATTGGCGTCCTCATGATTGGCCGTCATGTGATAAATGGCCGAATAAATCCGCTCCTGATACCGCTGGATCAACTGGTCAAACGCCTCCAAATCCCCGCGCTGCGCGCGGCGCACCAGGGTTAAATCGTCCACCGGCCGCGGCGGGCTGCCGCTGGCTGCCGCCGGGGAGGCGGCCCGGCCTGGGGAAGCATCGCTCATAATCATGGGCGCATTATTCGGTATTCCTCAGGGCTTCGGCCTGCCGCCCCAGCAGATCGGCCAGCCCTTCCAAACCCTGCCGGCTGGGGGTGGCCGGCACCATCCGCAGGTGTTGCCGTGCCTCACCCAACCGCTGTTGAATGGCCGCCACCGCCCCTTCCAGCGCCTCGTGCCGGGCCATGATGTGCAACAAGTCCCGCAGCCGCGCCGGATGCCAGTGCTCAATCCATTCCTGCACCTTTTGACGCTGGGCCGGCTCCAGGCGTTCCAACAAAAGCAAGACCGGCAGGGTTAACTTGCCCTTGGCCAGATCCGTCCCCAGGGACTTGCGCGCCTCCGCTTCCGAGGCAAACAAATCCACGCAATCATCATACACCTGGTAGGCCGTCCCCAGCGCCATGCCAAACGCCCGCAAAGCCTCGCGCTGGGCAGGCTTGGCCCGGCTTAAATAGGCGCCCATGTCGCACGACAGCGCAAACAGCTCGCCGGTCTTCATGCCCACCACCTTGAAATATTCCTGCTGCGAAAAGTTGAAGTTCCGGCGCTGCCGGGTCTGCAAAATCTCCCCGGCACACACCGTATTGGTGGAGGCGGAAACGGCGCGGCATACCTCGGTGGTGGGAAAACTGGCGGCCAGTTGCAAGGCGTGGGCAAACAGGCAGTCACCCACCAGCACCGAGATGTCATTGCCCCAATGGGCCGCCAGGGTGGGCTGGCCACGGCGCACCTGGGCTTCATCCAGTACATCATCATGCACCAGGGTGGCCAAATGGACCATCTCAATGATGACCGCCACCGTGACATGGGCTTCGGTCAATTCGCCCAGCGACCGGCCGCTTAACCCCACCAGCACCGGCCGTAATTGCTTGCCCTGGCTCTGCAGGGCTTCGGCGGCGTAGGCGGCAATCTCCGGATCGAAGGCCGCCACCTGGGCGGTAAGCCGGGTGCTGACCTCCTCCAGAAACGGCCCCACCGGCGCAGAAAGGGTCTTCCAGGCGTGCGATAAATTCACCCCGGCTGCCGCAGGCGGGGAGCCTTGGGCCGCCTTTGTTTCGGCTGCTAACATTCCCTCAAACTTAAGTGCGCTTGTCCCCCAAGTCAAACCAGGAAACAATTGGGGATAGCCAGCTTCAAGCCGTCGGCGCCTGCATTACCGTATCTATAAATCTTTGGGCGATGTGCGGCATGGCGTATTGGGTGTGCACGCTCCGATGGGCCGCCCGGGCAAACTGGCTCCATTGCTCCTGATTCAACAACAGGCTCTCCATGCCTTCGGCCAGTGCCTCTGCGTGGGGGGCGGTTACCACACCGCCGCCGGTGGCCTGCACAATCTCCGGAAAAGCCGCTGTAGCCGGCTGCACCACCGGCACGCCGGCCGCCATGGCCTCCAACAAGAACATCCCGAAAGACTGGTTGTACTGCACCGGCACACTAAAAAGGGTCAGCCCGTTGAAAAAGGCGATTTTCTCCTCCCGGCTCACGTTGGGATGAAACTCCACCGCCTCCGCCAGGCCGGCGGCCGCCAGTTTCCGTTTTTGTTCCTCGACCACCGGCTCATCTGAAGGGCCGCAACCACCGCCCATCTTCAACCGCGCCGCCGGCACCCGCCCACGCTGGCGCAGATGCAAGAAGGCATCCACCAGCACCGGCAGCCCTTTTTCGCGGCACATCCGCGCGAAAAAACCGATGACCGGCGGCGAAAATTGCCCGGCCGGGGCCGCCGGATAACCCGCCAGATTGAGGCCCAGGGGCACCACTTGGATGCGCTCCGGCGGCAACTGCAGCCGCCCGGCCATGATCCCGGCAAACCAGCGCGAGGGTGAGACGAATACGTCCACCACGCGCGCCCGTTCCTGCACGAGTCGCCAGGCTTCGGCGCGATGCGGCTCCGGCAGACCGTCCAAAAAGCCGTCCTCACCGGTCAACTGACAGACGAGCCGGGCGCGCAAGTCCCGTTTCAGGCGCGGCGCCAGCCCCAGGAGGAGGGCATTCGACAGGCAGATCACGTCCGGCTGGCCCTGTCCGGCCAGCCACTCCACCAGCTCCTCCAGTTCGGCCTTCTGATGCCCCTCCTCACCGCGCAACATGGACACGGTCAAATCCCCCGCCTCACTGGCGCGCGTTTTGGCCGCGCGGCCGGCGGCCCAGCGCAGCAAGGCGGGCGAGGCCAGGCCGCGCCGCAACCAGCGCGGCATGTTCTGGAGCCAGGGGAACTTTTGCTCCAAATACACGTTGATGCCGCCAAAAAAAATGGGGGTGCCGGAACTTTGATCCTCCTCATCCAGTTTCAAAGGCAGGTACAACGGCACCATCAGCGCCTGGTGCCCCTGCCGCCGCCACTCCGCCACCAGGGCGTTGTCCCGGAAACAGTTGCCACAATACATGCCGCCCGCCCCGGGCGTAATCTGCACAATTTTCAATGGCCGTGTTCCCACGGAACGCCAAATTAGCGCAGCAACCGCTCCGCGTAAAGCAGGTCCACCGGATAGGTAATCTTGGGATTCGGCGCCGGACTGGGCACCAACACCACCGGCTGGCCAATCAGCTCGCAGGCGGCGGTGTCATCAGTCAGGTTCAGCCCCTGCTGACGGGCAGCGGCCAGGGCCCGCCGGATGATGTCCACGCGGAAGGTCTGCGGCGTTTGCACCGCCCAGAGATGGGTGCGATCCACCGTGCGCCGAATCAACCCCGCGGCATCGGCCTCCTTGAGGGTGTCCGTGACTTTTTGCGCGGCCACAGCGGCGCCATGTTGCATGGCGGCCTTGAAAGTCGCCTCAATCAACTCCGGGCTGACACAGGGGCGCGCCCCATCATGGATGGCCACCCATTCGACGGCCGGATCCAGGGCGGCCAGGCCGTTGGTCACCGAGTCCTGCCGCTCGGCCCCGCCGGCCACCACCTTGAACGGTTTGGCAAGGCGGGTGTCTTGAGCCAGCGCGGAGAAGCGCGATTGCTGCCCCTCGCGCACCACCAGGATTATTTGCTGCACGCAGGGCGAGGCATCCAACTGCCGCCACGCATGCAGCACCACCGGCTGGCCGGCCAGCGGCAGAAACAACTTGTCCACCCCCGCGCCCATGCGGGTGCCGGAGCCGGCAGCCACAATGATGGCGGCATTCATGGAAACCGGAAGGCCACCGCCAGCCCCATCAGTCTTTGATGGTCAGCTTGTAAGTGGGGGACAGCTTGCTGTCCTGCCGCGGCTCAGGAAAGGCGTTGACCCAGTACTCGAATTTGAAGCGGTAATAGACCTCTTTCTGATCGGCCGGCACCGGGATCAAGGTTTCCCACCGGTTTTTCATCAAGCGCGTGCGCTCCATGGGATAGGTTTGATCCTGGATCATGACTAGGGGCCGGATGGAATCCTGCCGCAACGCCTGCTCGCGGTGATCAAACTTGACCTCGACGGGATAGAGTCCGCTGGGGTTCCGGGGCAAACTTGCCGGCGTCAGATTGGTAATGGTGTGACACCCCGCCACCAGCAGGAGGAGACCGCCCAAAAACACTAGCCGCGCAACGTTTCGCATCATGCACCGCAGGTTGGCAAACTCCCCCCGCCTTGTAAAGCCGGATTCCTGCCTCAAGGCACCATCCACCGCGAGTCGTACCCGTCCCCGTTCCAGGTGAATTCGGCCCGCTTGTGGGTGTCGTCTGGGAACAACGCCAGCCAGTCAAAACGCTCCACCGTGGTAATCACCACGGCAAAGTTGCGGAAGGCCAGCTCATGCTCCGAGGCCACCTCCACCTGCGGCGGCAGAAACGCTGGCAGGCCCGTCCCCGGGGGCAGGGGCGAAAGATACCGCAGGTAATTCAAATCCGGGCGGGCGCGCCAGATCTCCTCGGCCACCGCGTTTTGATGATGCACCACCGCCACCCCCCGGGCGCGTAACTGAATACGCTCCACCGGATCGTAGAACAACCATTCCACCCGCGGCTGGATTTGCAGTTGCTGGATTTTGTTGGCCCGGGCGTCCGAGTAAAACACCAGGGCCCGCCGCTCGGCATCGGCCGCCCGCAAGACCACCGTGCGCACGGCCGGCCGGCCGGCATCTACGGTGGCCAGGGCCGCCAAATGCCAGGCATCCTCCCGGCGTTCCGCCCCGAGCTCCAAGCGTTCCCAGATGCCCGCCAGCAAGGCGGCCAGGCTTGGTGTGTTCCAATCCATGTCCAACTTCCGCTCCCTTTCTGTCGAGCACCGACAAGGGCTATATTCCAACCCCAACCGCCCCGTCGCTTCAAGCCCAAAGCTGGCCCCCCAAAATCCCCGCCCCCTGCCCCAGTTCCCTCCGGTTGGGCCCCCCAAGGTTTTCAATTAACGCTGGCCTTGGGGCGATTATCTCCTACATTGCACGCATGTTCACTATGAAAAAAAATCCAGGCCACCCGCGGCGCGTCATGCCGGCCGCGCTGGCCTGCCTGGTTTTGGCGCTCTGCGGCGCTCACGCCGCCACCCTGCGCATCCCTGCCTATACCGCCTACGTGGAGCCTGACCCGGACGGCCTGCGCATCTCCTCCCGCACCGGTCTCATCAGTGGCTGGCAAAACCCGGAGCTGAAAGTCTTGTGGTTTGGGCAATTCAAAACCCCGGGAGAATTGCAGGTGCACGTCGCGCTGCGGTTGCCCGAGGGCCGCACCAGCCGGCTGCGCCTTACCCTGGCCGGCCGTAGTGCCGAAGCCACCGTCACCGGCCAGGGCACCAACACCCTCAGGGCGGATTTCGGGCGTTTCTCCATCCCCACCAACGGCTATTACCGTTTTACTTTGGAATCTGGGAATGCCCAAGGCACCGCGGCGGGGGATATTGAGGCCTTGGAGCTGGACGGTCCGTCGGTGGCGGGCGCTCATTTCAACCTGAAATCCCGCCGCAACGCCGCGTCCGTGCATTGGTTTTATACCGTGCCCAAGGAGGTCCAGGTGGAGGCTTTCTATTGCGAGATGACCGGTCTGGAAGACCCCGTCACCACCTACTACATGGCCTGCGGCTGGCATCGCGGCTACTTCGGCATGCAGGTCAACAGCCGCAATGAACGCCGCATTATTTTCAGTGTCTGGGACAGCGGCAACGAGGCCGTGGACCGCGCCAAGGTGCCCGAGGAAAACCGCGTCCAACTGGTGGCCAAAGGCCAGGACGTTTATGCAGGCGATTTTGGCAACGAAGGCACCGGCGGACACAGCCATCTCAAATACCTGTGGAAAACCGGCGAAAAACAGCGGTTCATCGTCACCGCCAAGCCCGTGGCGCCGCAGCAAACCATCTTTTCCGGCTATTATTTCCACCCGGAAAAAAAGGAATGGATCCTGATTTCAAGCTGGCGCGCCCCCAAAGAGGGCGGCTATCTGCGCGGGCTCTATAGTTTCAGTGAAAATTTTGGCGGCAGCACCGGCCACCTCGTGCGCAAAGCCCTCTACGGCAATCAATGGATTCGCACGCCGCAGGGGCAATGGCTCGAGCTGACGCAGGCCCGTTTCAGCCATGACTCCACCGGCAAGGCCGATCGCCTGGACCGTTTTGGCGGCATCGAGCAGGGGCAGTTCTTCCTTTGTCACGGCGGATTTCTCCCCGGCTTCACCGCTTATGGGGAGACCTTTCAGCGGCCGACCGTGGGGCGTCCGCCCACGGATCTCCAACTGCCTCCTCTGCCCGAGTAGTGCCTGCCCCCAAGCCCGGCGGTTCAATCCGGGCGGGAGGAATCCACCGGCGGCCCGTCAAGCACCTCGCGCAGTTTGACGCTGAGGGTGTACAAATTGAACGGCTTGGGCAGAAAGTGTATGCCCTTTTCCACCACCCCCCGCTCGACGATGACGTTGGCGTTATAACCGGACATGTACAGGCATTTCAGCCGGGGGTGGTGCTTTAGCAGCGTTTGATACAACTCGCGCCCATTCATCCCGGGCATCACCACATCGGTGAGCAGCAAATCTATGCCATTGCGCGCCTGCTCCGCCAGTTGCAGAGCGTCCGCCGGACTCCCCGCCACCAGCACCCGGTACCCTAAACGCTCCAGCTTGGTCTTGACCACCCGCCACACGGCGGCTTCATCTTCCACCAGCAGCACCGTTTCATGACCCATTTCGGGCCTGGATTTGATGCCTGCGGGCGCGGAGGAGACCTCGGCAGCTCCTTGATGTCGCGGGAAATACAAACGGAAACAACTTCCCTGCCCCGGCTGGCTTTCCACATGGATGAAGCCATGATTTTGCTGCACCACGCCGTACACCATGGCCAACCCCAGCCCCGTGCCTTTACCCACCTCCTTGGTGGTAAAGAACGGTTCAAAGATGCGCGCCTTGACCTCCGGCGTCATACCGCAGCCGGTATCCCGCACCGACAGCATGACATAATCCCCGGGCAGGCAGTCCTCCATTTGGGCCGCCGCAGCCGCGTCCACGGTCACATTGTGCGTCTCGATCGTCACCGTGCCCACCCCGGCAATGGCATCCCGCGCATTTACGCAAAGATTGGCCAGGACTTGATCCAATTGCAAAGGATCCATTTTCACCGGCCACAAATTGGGGCCGGGAACGCACACCAGGCGCACCTCCTCGCCCATCAACCGCTGCAACGTCTTTTGCATGGCCTGCACCGATTCATTAAGATTGAGCACCCGGGGGGAAATCGTTTGTTGCCGGGCAAAGCCCAGCAGCTTGCGGGTCAGATCGGCAGAGCGCTGGGCGGCATCCTTGATTTCCTTCAAATTTTCCTGCAGGGGATGGTGCGGCGGTAAATCCTCGCGGGTCAACTCCGTGTAGTTCAGGATGACGTGCAACATGTTGTTGAAATCATGCGCCACCCCGCCCGCCAGCCGGCCCACCAATTCCATCTTCTGCGCCTGAATGAGCTGCGTCTGCAGCCGCTCTCGCTCCAGCTCGGCTTTCTTGCGTTCGGTGATGTCCCGCCAGGTGGCATAGAGATGCTTCTCCCCCTTCACCACGATGGGCACCAGTGAGACATCCACCAGCAAGGATTGCCCATCCAGGCGCCGGACTTCCCATTCAAAACGACACCCCCCCTCCGCCTCCGCCCGTTGCATGTACTCCAGCGCCGCCGCCGCCGAATTACGCCCATCCGGCTGGCGGGAGGGAGAAATGTCTTGCGGCGTGCGACCCAGCAACTGGCTGGAGTCACTGGCCTGCAGCAGGCGCAAAGTGGCCTTGTTGCACCCCACAAAACGGCCCTGCTTGAGTAACATGATGGGATCAGCCGAATCCTCAAACAGCTTGCGGAAGGTCTCCTCGCTCTCGCGCAGCTCGCGGGTGCGCTCGGCCACCTCCAGCTCCAGCCGCGCTTCATAACGACGCACCAACCCCACCAATACCCCAAGGGCGCCGCTTAGAAAGACCCCCGCCACCATCGTCATGATCCCCGCCCGCTTGGGATAAAGTTTTTCAAAGGTTTCCAAGCCCAGGGCGCGCAATTCATGCACCCGGCCCGCCGCCAGCACAGAACAGGAATAAACCAAACATGGTTGTTGAGCATCTGGACTGATGGAGATTGCCGTCTTTCCCGTCCCATGAGGTGTCCCCAGGATATACCATTCCAAAGGCACCAGCCGATCCGTCACCACCTGCTGCAGAAAATCCTTTAATCGCAAGGCTGCAAAAGCAAAGCCCGACAACGTGCCGGAGGGCTTTTCTGCATACACCGGCCGGTAAATCACCATCCCCTGTTGGTGCTCCCGGTCATGAATCAGCGCAACGACATCCGTGGCCGTGGCCCAGCCGCTGTGTTCGGCCTGCTCCATAGCGCGCCGGCGCACGGGATGCGAGCCGGCATCAAAGCCCTGCGCTCTTTGGTTGCCGCTCCACGGCGCCAGGAATGTCACCGGATAAAAAATGTCCCGGCCGGTGGCCGGCACTTGCTGCCCCGCCTCGTCCAGTTGCCAGATCCAGAAGTTCGTGAAACCTTCCGCCCGCATGGCCTGTTCAAAAGGAAACTGGCGTGCTGGCGGGATCGCCGGCATCCATCCCCAGGCCTGCACGCCGCCATGGCGCGTCAAATATCCCGCGAAAAGTTGAAATTCCTGCCAGGTCACCGACTCGCTGCCCTCGAAAAAGCGGCCCAAGCCTTCCAGTTCGACATTGACCACATTATCCAAGGCTTTGGCGAGCGCCGCCATGCGAATGGTGGCCCAATGCTGAAACACCTGCTGGCGGTTGCGGCCCTCGGCCTGGTGCGCCAGCCAGGCCACCAACCCCGTCAGAATGAAACCACAACCCACCACAATGCCACTTTCCAGATAATCCATCCACGCTGGCGCCTTCAGACCGAGTTTCATCCGGTGTTTGAACAATCCCAGGCAAAATCCCAAAAAGATCAGTACGGCCAATGTAAAAACGATTACCGGCAGCATGGCCTCCCGAAACACCCGCCGCTTCCAGTCCGAAGCATCCCAATCCAGGGCTAACACCACCGGCACGCCGTCCTTGCGCCCCGCATTCAGCGGCACCAGCGCGGTCACCCAAGTACCCCAGCGATCAGTGTTGGGCCCGGTCACCAACGGCATCCACCGATCAAACACCTGATAAAAGCCCGGTTGAGCCTCGGAAAACACCTGCCCCGGCGGCGAATAATCCGGTGATTCCGGCGGCTCGCCATCCAGGAAGAAAAACAATCGCCCGTCGGCCCGGCGCCCCAGCAAATAAATAAAGCGGCAGTCCGGCACACTTTTCTGCAGGGCTTTAAATTGCGCTTTCAGCCGTTCATAGACGGGTTTGTGCACATCCTCCGGCCGCCCTTCCAATGCCCGAATCTCCTCCAAAGGGAGGGTTTGCGCCATCAGTTCGGCGGTTTCCTGAAAATTTAAGCGAAAGAAGTGCTCCGTGCGGGTGATCAACACCTGGATGAGTGCTGCATCCAGGACGAGCAGGAAGACGATGGCCACCCCGAAAGTCAAAAAGGGACTGAGTTTTTTTGGCAGCCGCGAACTTAACTGCATGGGCGACGTAGTTTTTTTTTTTACAGCATGGATATGCTAGGGGACTCAGGGAAAAGTTCAATTCTGTAATAGCTCAAGCCCAAGATTCCCGGGCCACTTTTTCCTGCCGGGAGTTTTCCCCATTGGCGAATGTCTGCGGCCAAGTTATCTTCATGCCATGCAAAAACTTATATTCCCCTGGCTGGGTGGCTTCATGGGGTTGGTCTTGACCGTCCAAGCTGCCTGGCCGGAATTCCGCGGCCCCACCGGCGACGGCCACGCTCCTAAAACCGCCCGCCCGCCCGCCACGTGGAGCGAAACCGCCAATGTCCGCTGGAAGACCGCCATTCACGACAAGGGCTGGTCCTCGCCGGTGATATGGGACAATCAAATCTGGCTCACGACCGCCGCGGAAAACGGCACCCGTCTTTACGCGGTTTGCGTGGATGCGGCCAGCGGCAAAATATTGCATGATCTGCTGCTTTTTGAAGTGGAGACCCCCCAATATTGCCACCCCTTCAATTCCTACGCTTCCCCCACGCCGGCCATGGAAGCCGGGCGGGTGTACGTCACCTTTGGGGCGCCCGGTACCGCCGCGGTGGACACCCGCACCGGCAAGGTGTTGTGGACCCGCCGCGACTTCCAATGCAACCATTACCGCGGCGCCGGCTCGTCGCCCATCCTGTACCAGAATCTCCTCATCCTCCACTTCGACGGCAGTGATCATCAGTACGTGGTCGCCCTCCACAAGGACACCGGCCAGACCGTCTGGCGCGTGAACCGGTCCATTGACTTTCAGGATTTAGGGGCCGACGGCAAGCCCTTCATGGAAGGCGACTTGCGCAAGGCCTTTGCCACGCCGCAAGTGGTGACGTTGCAGGGCCGGCCGCTGCTGATCAGCCAGGGGGCCAAGGCCCAGTACGCCTATGACCCGCTCACCGGCAAGGAATTCTGGCGTTTTGAGGAGCGCTCCTGTCATTCGGCCAGCGGCCGCCCGCTCTACGGCAACGGGCTCCTCTATATGACCTGTGGTTTCTCCCGCGGCACCCTGCTCGCCTTGCGCCCGGATCCCCAGGACCCCACCCGGCCGCCCGCTGAAGCTTGGAAAACCAATCGCAGCATGCCCAGCAAACCGTCCCCACTGCTGGTGGGCGATTTGATCTTTGTGGTGGATGACGGGGGCCTGGCCTCCTGCCTGGATGCCCTGACCGGCCAGGAAATCTGGCGCGAACGCATTGGCGGCAATTATTCGGCCTCCCCCCTCTACGTGCCCGCCACCGGCCTGATTTACTTCTTCAGCGAAGACGGCAAAACCACCGTGATTAAAGCCGGACGCCAGTTTGAAAAAGTGGCGGAAAACCGCCTGCCCGCGGGTTTCATGGCCTCGCCCGCCGTGGTGGGCAACGCCCTGATCCTGCGCACCCGCACCCATCTGTACCGCATCGAAGAATAGCCGTCGGCTCAGTGTGCCTGAAGCTCCGGGCCCGGCTGCCTTCGCCCCCCGCACCCCACGCTCGCGCGGCGCCTGTGCACAACTTGTGCGCATCCGCATTTGACAGGATTCCCAAAGCGGTCTTTGATGCCTCCACGCCCGGCAACTGAGCATGAAGTCTCCCAACCTGGTTATGTACGGCGCCAGCGAGCGTAATGCGGACATGCTTTACGCCACCGGTCTGTTGTCGCCCGATCCCTTTGTTTATCTGCGCTTGCGCGGGCGTTGTTTTCTGATCGTGCCCGATTTGGAGGTGGCCCGCCTGCGCCGCCTCAAGGGCCGTTGTCGGATTTTGCCGCTGGGCGCCTTCCCGGCAGCCGGACACAATGGCGCCCACTTTGGCCATTACGATTTCCTGGCCCGGGTCATTCGCGCCCTCCTGCGCGAAGAACGCATCAAAAAACTGGTGGCCCCCATGGACTTCCCCTATGGGCTGGCCAGGCAGTTGCGCCGGCTCAAAGTCAAATTAAAGGTGGCTGACGGGCCGCTGTTTCCCGAGCGCGCCACCAAGAGCAGCGAGGAAATCAAAAAAATCAGCGCCGCCCTCATCATGGCCGAGGTGGGGCTGGCCGAGGGCGTGCAGGTGCTGAAAAATTGCAAGGTGGGGCGCGAACGCAAATTGACCTACCACAACAGCCCGCTGACCGCGGAAAAATTGCGGGCCATCATGAACACCGCCATCTACCAGGCCGGCGGCGTGCCGGGCAACACCATCGTGGCCGGCGGGGCGCAGTCGTGTGACCCGCACGAGCCGGGCCATGGCGTCCTGCGGGCGGGCGAGCCTATTGTCCTGGACGTTTTTCCCCGCTCGCAGAAAACCGGGTACTTCGGCGACATCACCCGCACCGTGGTCAAGGGGCGCGCCTCGGAGGCCCTCCGGCGCCTGCACGACGCCGTCTGCCGCGGCCAGCAACTGGCCTTTGCCCATCTGCGCCATGGACGCCCCGCCCGGGAAGTGCATGCCGCCGTGCTCAACTTTTTTCACCAGCAGGGTTTCCCCACCCGCCTGCAGTCCCGCCGCAAAGAAGGCTTCTTCCACGGCACCGGCCACGGTGTGGGGCTGGAGCTGCATGAAGCCCCCCTCGTGGCGGATCAATCTCCGGACACCCTCCTGCAGGGGCAGGTGATTTGCATTGAACCAGGACTTTATTACCCCGAACTGGGCGGCATGCGCATGGAGGACATGGTGGTGGTGGGACGCCGCGGCATCAAAAACCTCACCCAATTTGACCGGCAACTGGAGGTGTAAAGCCCCCCCGTCGCCCCGCGCGAGCAAATCCCCCAGCCCGCCTCAACCTCCCCCGCCGGCGCTAAGGGCTGGTGAGAATCTTCAAAAACTCCGGATGCGTGCGCAGATTGTGGAAGCGCCCGTCTCCCATGATTTCGTCGCGGAAATTCTTGACCGCCGGGTTGGCGGCGCGCGCCTTTTTGTTCAGCTCGAAGGCCATCCGCAAGTGGGCGAGCGCCTCCTCATTTTTGCCCAGGAGCGCCTGCACGCCCGCCAGATCATAAAACACCTCGCCGGAATTGGTGGCCAGTTTGCTCAGCCGCAGGAGCGTCTGCTCCAGCGGGGGGGCCTGATTGAGCTGGTAGAAGGCGTTGGCCAGCGCCGTCAGCTCGTTGGTGCCCAGCTCGGGCTGCTTCAGGGAGGTGGCCAGCACATTCACGGCTTTGTTGGTGTGGCCCGAGAGGATGTACACCTGCGCCAGCGCAAAGGCATTGCTCACCGTGGGCTGCACCAGAAAGTTTTTCTCCAGCTCGCTCACCCGCAGGAGGTTTTCATTGGCCTTGCGGATGTCCTTCAACCGATTGACCAAGTCCGCCACCTGCGCGTTGCCGGGGTCCAGCTTCCGGCACGTCTCGGCAATCAGCAGCGCATCATTGATGCGCGCCGGGTCTTCGTAAAGGTTGCTGAGCAGCAAATTGATGTAACGGAAGACGGCCTCGGGGCTGTACGGGCAGAACGCCAGCGCCTGCTTGAACGCAAACTCCGCCTCTTTCATCAACCGCTGCCGCTGGGCCGGGGTCTTGGGCCGGTACTCGACGGGGGTCTCGGCGGCATTGGACAGCCGCCACGCATACACGCCGGCAATGGAGCTGCGCAGCTTGCTGAACGCCTTTTGCGCATTGTCGTCGCGGATGAATTTGCGGTCACCGGTGAACTTGCTGTAATCCCGGTGCAGATACACCTCCTCCGCAAACTTGCAGATGTTGGAAACCGGGGTGTCATAGGTGATCCAGTTGCCGATCAAACGCTCCGAGTATTGCGTCCAGAACTCGTGATCCAAGGCCAGTTGCCGTTCGGTCAGATCCGTCATCGGCGTGCGATTGATGCGCATGATGATGCCATACGGCTCCAAATACGGATACATCCATTCCAGCGGGAAACTTTCCTCCACGTAAAACTCATGCGTGGGATTCTTGTCAAAAATCACCTTGGCCAGCAGCGCGTTGATGGACATCACCGCCACCTGGCCCGACACCTGCACGCGCCCGCCCTCAATCCGCACATCTTCACCGGGCCGGATTCTCCCGCTTTGCATGCGGCGTTGCACGTCATCCAGATACTCGCTAAAGCAGCGCTGCGAATCCTCCACCGATGGCGTGTGGATCTCGCGGTCCGGGTACACACCCCCCGGGCTTTTAACGATTTCGGCGGGATACGCCTCCTCCAGCAACAGGCGGTTGAGCCGGATCCGCGTGTGGCTTTGGGGATTCTGCGCGATGAATGCCCTGGTGGTGTCCTTCAGGGTGACCCCGGCAAACCGGTTGGACTCATAGAGGATCGGCCCCTCCAAGACCCGGTTCAAATCCGCTGCCAGGGCCTTCGCCAGTGCCGGCCCGGGCGTGCCCAGCAGGTTCTGCGTCTCCGCCCCCAGTTGGGCGAGCAGGAATTTGGATACGCCGGCCGGCGCGCCGCCGGTCTGGATTTTTTTCGCCAGCCCCGCCAGGTCCGTGAAATGCTCCGGGCGAAAATAAGAGCTGCCCGCCCGGCGCCGTTTTTCCACCCGATCGCCCAGCCCCAGGAAAAACGCATCCACCGGCCGCACCATCCGGGCCAGCAGATTGGTCCGGCCCTGCTGCACCTCGGCGGCGCTGCGCAGGAGCTCCTGGAAAAACGGCGGATCGTTCTGCGCGCTGCGGTTGTAATGCGCGCGGATGTAGTTCAGGTACGTCCCGTCGGCCAGCGCATTTTGCGTGATCAGATACACGTCCCGCCGGTCAAACACCGGATCGCGCGGCTTGTACTTGGGCTCGATGAAACTCTCGCAGAAGATCATGTAGGTGGGATTGAAACGGCCCGGGTCCGTGCCGCCAAACAACACCGCATCCCGCGCCATCTCGGGGTACACCAGCTTGCCGGCCCGGATCATTTCCTCCCGCTCCTTGCTGTCATAACTCCATTCGCCTTTGGCATTCTTGAAGGGCGGCGTGAACATGTCATGGCCAAACCAGTAGCCAAACAGATGCCCCCGCTGTTCATTGTCCTCCCAGTGGGAAAGCACGCTCTTGATGGGCATCAGGGCAAACACCCCCAGCACCAGCGGCATGCACACCCGGGAGCGAAACACCCCCAGCATCAGCAACCCCAAACTCGCCAGGACCAGGCTGTACACCGCGGTAAAGCGCACCAGCGGGCTTTTATTGGGGATGGCGATCCAGTCATAAAACCAGCTTTCCGGGTCCACCACGTTCTTCTCCGTGTCGCCAAACGTCCCCAGCACCACATACAACGCGATGCCGGTGGCCGCCGCCACCCCCAGAAGAATGGGCCGCCGCCAGCGCGCATAATCCACCAGCAGCATCGCGGCCAGTATCGCCAGCCCGTACCCGATGAACATCGAAACCACCACGTGCGAGGAAGTGAAGAACACCCGGTTCAACTCCCTGCTCTGGCGGTCAGTGCCCGGGTTGAGCATGATCATGAGCAATACCGCCAGGCACAGATAAATGGCCATCAACCCCAATAACCAGGCCCGCTCGCGCTTTTGCATCTTTTTCCAGAAAGCCAGCGGCACCAGCCCGATCACCAGGTACACAAAGGTGAACTCGTTGACCATGCCCCCGGTGTAATCCCACATCTGGCGGATAAACCGCAGCGGGTTGGTGAAAATGTTGGTGGGATTGGTCTTCTCGTACTGGCCCCGCGTGAAGGCATGCCAGAAACCCTCCTCGGTGCGCGGATAACCCCAGTTCAGCGGGGGATTGGTCATCGAAGTGATCGGCATGAACAGGTAGAGCGACGTCCCCGCAAAAAACAGGCAGCCGCCCAGCAGCACCACCCAGATCTCCTTGAACTGCTCCCGTCGCAGATAAGCCTGAAAGGCCAGCGCCCCCAAGGCCCCGAAAAACATCAGTTTCACCAGCACCATCGTCGCCCGGTTGTTCATCTGCCAGGCGATGGATTCCTTGCCGTTGGCGTAGTTGAGGGCCAGCGCCACAAACAGGGCAAAAAACAAACCGTCGCGCAAAAAGTAGTAGGTCTCCGTCTTGAAGATCAGCCACAAGTAGGCCGCCAGCGAAGCCAGCCCCACCATCAGGAAGATGGCGTACACCATGTTGATCTGGCCCGGCGGCGAATCAAAGGTGGACAAACACCCCCGCGCCTTGAGGATCAACCCGCCCACAAACAACAGCACGTTGCCCAGCATCAAATCCCGCCCCAGCTTGGGCTTGGCAAAAATGATGGCCACCTGAATGCCCATCGCCGCCAGAATCAGCGTCTGATGGTTGGTAAAACAGATGCCGAACATGAAAAACGCCAGATAGAGATAGCGGTTTTGATTCGGCGCATAAGTCCAGCGCAGCAGAAACACCAGCACGGCCGTCAGCGAGAGCACGCTCAGTGAATACACCTCCACAATCACCGACTGGCTCCACATGAAGCCGTTGAACCCCATGACCAGCGCCGCCACAAAGCCGGTGGTCAGGCAGATGTAATTTTCCCATCGCCGCTCAATATTGCGCAGGCTCTCGATGCTCTCCAGAAGCATGCTGCTGCCGCGCGAAACCATCAGCCCAATCAAGCCGCAGGCCAGCGCTCCGGCAAAGGCGCTTGCCACCGCCACCCGGTAGGCAATATTGGACACCGGCAGCAGCTCGGTGAACAACCAGGTGTAAATCGTCCACACCGGATAGCCCGGCGGATGCGGCACCCCCGCATAATAGGAGGCCACCGCCAATTCCCCGGAATCCTCCAGCGTCACATCGGGGGCCAGGGTGTACAAATACCCCGCGAACACCACCAAAAAGGTCAACCCCAGCGTGGTCCAGTCCACCGGCCGAAACAAGGGCGGCACCGGCGCCGCCGGCGCGGCAGCGGGCGCGGGCGTGCCGCGCGGCTCGGGGGCTTTGGCCAGTTTGGTCTTGGCCACCGACGGCGCCGGGGCGGCGCCCTCGCTCTTGCTGCCCGTGGGTTGGCTTGGTTTCTCTGTGCTCATATTCGCTTTCCCATCAAACCTTGGGCCATGGCCCTCAACTCGCAATGCAAGCGGTAACACTGAAAGACGCAGGGGCAGTTTGTCCACTATAAAAAATCCGCCCCCGCCCTTCCCGCTCCCGCGCCGCCTGCGCCCTCAGCTCTCCAGCATAGACACCCTGCAGCCGGGCCCAGTTCAAATTCGCCGTCCCCCCCACAGCCCGGTGGCGTCTGCTCCGGCCGCGCCGCCGGCGGGAAAAGGTTTGCAATTTTGCCCCGCCCGATTTTAAGTTGTGCAGGAACACCTGGCCGGCCAAACCAAGATTCGGGCGGCTGCGCCGGCAGTGCCCGCAGGTTGGAATCGCCGTCAGCAGCAGCATTGATTATATGGAAAGCGCCAATGTCAGCATCCTGCTCGTGGACGACAGCCCCGATGCGTTGGAATTGTATCGCACCGTCCTGGGCGACCTGGGCCTCAACCTCATCACCGCCCAAAACGGCGAAGAGGCCCTGCGGCTGGTCAAGGACAATGAGTTTGCCGCCATTGTCCTGGACATCCAGATGCCTGGTATTGATGGTTACGAGACGGCCATCCGCATCCGCAGCCTAGAGAAAAGCCGTCAAACCCCCATCATCTTTGTCACCGGCAATTACAAGGACGAGCAGAGCGCGGCCCGCGGCTATGCTTTGGGCGCTGCCGATTACATCACCAAACCTTTCCGCGTGGATGCCTTTCGCGGCAAAATCCAGGCCTATGCCGAGCTGTTTCGCCGCACCCGCAAAGTGCTGGAGCAAATGCGCACGGCCGTCCCGGGGGTCGAGCGCGAGCGCGTCCTGGTGGCGCACAGCGGACTGGCGCCCCTGCTGAAATCAGCCGGCTGGCCGGACAAGCTGGGCGTCGAAATCCTGGAATGCAACGCCATCAAGGATGCCATCGAATGGGTGAAAAAAGGCGTGGACCTTGTCATTCTGGGCAGTGAACTGAGCGATGGCGACGGCTTTGAAGTGGCGCGGTTCATCCGCCAGAACGAAGAATATGCCGCCCTGCCCATCATCATCATCACCGGCCATGCCCCGGCGGAGGAAACGCTCCACCAAGGCTTCGAGGCGGGGGCGGTGGATGTTCTGCCCATGCCGGTGAATCTCGACTTATTGCGCGCCAAGGTGCAGGCGTTGCTCAGTCAGTTCCGGCAAATTCGCAGCCTCAGGCAGCAGTATCAGGAAATCGAGCGGCTCAAGGCGGAAATCGAAAATACCCGCAAACGGCTGCTGGAAATTGAAAGCGAGCTGGACCGCCTGGCCTCCCTTGCCGTCTGAGCGCCCGGCGCACGGCCTTCGCCCCTCACGAGGCGAGGGACTCCTGGGGCGGCGGCGGAAAGGGGGTTTCCTTTTTGCGAAACTTGGCCCGCCATTCCGAGGGGGTCATGCGAAACCGCCGCTTGAACATCCGGCTGAACAGGCCCAGATGCCGGAATCCCACCGCCCACGCGATGCTCAAAATCTTATCATCGGTCTCCATCAACAACTGGCTGGCACGGTGCAGCCGGAACTCCGTCTGCTGCGTGCGCAACGACACTCCAAAGCATTGCCGGAAGAGCCGGCGCAAATGCCGCAGACTGCAGCCGCAAATCTGCGCCAGCTCGGCCGGCTCGCGTCGGATCCATTCTTCCTTGGGCAGCCGGCTGATATAGGCTTCCAGGCGCTCGCGGGCGCTGAGCACGTCCTCCGCAGGCTCCCCCCCTCGCACGCCAGGGGTGGTCAACGGCGGGACGGGAGGTTGATTCTTCACATCTGGCGCCATAATCATAACATCTCGGTTTATCACACCATCCCAACCGTCCCACGAACACTTAACGGGAAGGTGACAGTTGCATGAAATCTGGGCAAAATCCGCCCCCAGATTCTGCTTGGCAAACCGACGGGAGCTTTTAAGTTGAGGCTATGCGCGAAATTCGTGCGGAAATTATTCAAGGCGACTGCCTCCACGTCCTGGAGCAATTTCCGGAGAATTTTTTCGACCTGATCATGACCTCGCCGCCCTACGCAGACCGGCGAAAAAACACCTATGGGGGTGTGCCTCCGGAACGTTACGTTGAATGGTTTCTGCCACGCAGCCAGCAGTTTCTGAGGGTCCTAAAACCCACCGGTACCTTTATTCTTAATATCAAAGAGAAAGCCGAAAACGGCGAACGCCATACCTTTGTCATCGAATTAATTTTGGCCCTGCGCAAGCAAGGCTGGCTATGGACCGAGGAATTCATCTGGCACAAAAAAAATTGTTACCCTGGCAAGTGGCCCAACCGGTTCCGCGATGCCTGGGAGCGCTGCCTGCAATTCAACAAAACCCGCCACTTCAAAATGAATCAGGAGGCCGTCATGGTGCCCATGGGCAATTGGGCCCAAACCCGCCTTAAATCATTGGGTAAAAATGATGTGGTGCGATTCAATTCACAAGTGGGCAGCGGGTTTGGTAAAAACATTGCCAACTGGCTGGGCCGGGATAAAGCCTACCCCACCAACGTGCTCCACCTCGCCACCGAGTGCGGCAATAAAGCCCACAGCGCCGCCTTTCCAGAGGAGCTGCCTGAATGGTTTATCAAACTCTTTACCGACGAAGGCGACACTGTGCTGGACCCGTTTGCAGGCTCAGGCACAACGTGCTATGTCGCCCAGCGTATGAGCCGTCATTCCGTGGGGATTGATGTAGTGCCCGAATACTGTGAGCTGGCCCGCAGCCAGTTGAGCAGCCAGGCAATGTTGGCATTGGAAACCAAGGGACCTTATGGCAACGATAACGGCCAAGGAAATCACTGATTTTATCGAAGACCATATCGGCCCTTCGTTCCACGAGAAACGCCTCAAAAGTTTGGAAAATTTGAGGCTGGAACAGATTTTACGCCGCAAAAACCCTTACCTGTACAAAGCCAAAAACATCAACACTGCCGGAGACTTCGTTAAGATTTTATTGGACGCCCATCTTTCGTCACAAGAAGAAACCATTTTCGGCGGGTTCCTTGAAGAACTGGCCATCTTTATCTGCGGCAAGGTTTATGGGGGCCACAAGTCGGGCGCCGAGGGGATTGACCTCGAATTTGACCGTGATGGGATTCGATACATCGTCGCCATCAAGTCCGGCCCCCATTGGGGCAATAGCAGCCAAATCCGCCGCATGGTGGAAGATTTCAAAAAGTACAAAAAGACCTACAAGGGGCGTGTCGAGGCCATCAACGGCTGTTGCTACGGCCGCGACAACCAACCCAACAAGGGTGACTATCAAAAGCTTTGCGGGCAGCGTTTCTGGGAGTTCATTTCCGGCATCGAGACGCTCTACACCGACATCATCCAGCCCTTGGGGTACCGGGCCAAAGAAAAAAACGAAGCATTCGCCAGCGAATATGCGAAACGCCTAAACTGCTTCACTCGAGATTTCATCCATAAATATTGTGAACCTGATGGTACCATCCAATGGGAAGCCATCGTAAGGCTCGCTTCATCCAAATAATTGAATTGCAGACTGCACCCGCTTTTTCCTTTCCCTGTCGTGCCGGGATATTTATATGGGGCGGTCTTGATATTTTAGGGAAAGCTGGGTAGATCATGACCCTGGTGGTTGGGTTTGGGCAAGTAAAGATGGTGACGTTGAGCGAGGTTGAGAGGGCGCCAGTGTAGGAGGGCACCGGCCAGTGCGGGAGCGGAGCGTTGGAGGATTTGGAGAGGGCTTTGCCATTCTTTGGCACGGTTGGGGCGGACGAGGTTGAAATAGTGCCAGTAGGTGGTGATTTTGGCCCAGAATTGGGTTGGGCCGGAGAAGGATTCGCGATCAAAGAACTCATCTTCGACGAGGCGGTGGACGGTTTCGACATCGCTCTGCCAGGTGAAGCGTTTTGGAGGGATGTAGCGGTGATGGGAGCCGAAGGCGCGGACGGTGGCAGGCAGGCCCTGCTCGTCCTTGTTTTCGAGGAACTCGGCACCGTTGTCGGTCTGCCAAGTCAGGCGAGAGAGGTCGACGCCGTGGCCGGCCAGGTGGACGGAGAGTTGTTCAGCCAGGAAGACGGCATAGGATTTGGAGAGTTCGTCAGCATAGCCGGTGAAGGTGGCGCCGGAAACGACCTCTCGGGCGGTGTATTGGAAGCGGGGCAAGCGGTAGCGCATCATTTGGGGCCAGTAGAAGGGGATGTCCTGGAGGTATTTGGTGTTGGTGGACAACTGACTAAAGAGAGGCCATTGGCGTTTGAGGGCGCGGAGGTGTTTTTTGGTGGCGGGTTTCTTTTTGCGTGGCCGAACCAGTTGTCGTTGGCGCAGCACGCGGGCGATGGTGTTGTGGCTACAGGGGAGGTTAAACTCATGTTGGAGGCGTTGGGCACCGAAGCCGGTTTGCTGGCGCAGTTTGACGATCTGGCCTTCCAAGCCGGGAGAGACCTGGTGGGGGCAGTGGTGGGGTCGTCGACTGACTTCGGCCAAGGAGGAAGGCTTGCCTGGCTGGTAGCGGCGGATCCATTTGCGGACGGTGTTGCGGGAGCAACCGAACTCGCGGGTGGCAGCCTTGAGGCCGTGGGCGCGGGCGAAGGCGACCAGCTTCTGATGCAGCCAATGACGATCGGTGCGCATACGATAGAGTTCAAAGTAAGTGCTGTGCACGCCTGGAAGATGACACACTGGGGCGTGCGGCCGTTCGGCCCTCAGCTGCGGCGGCCCAGGGTGCCCCTCGCTGCGCTCGGCGGGGAGGCTTGCGAGCTGGAGGCTCGAAACCCAAGCCTCCCCGCCCCGATGCCGCCGGTCTTCGGACCTCACTGAGCAACCGGCTCAGCTCCGTCTTGCGTCGCGTGCTTAACACTTTGATCTTCACCATAGGGGGGTCACGATGTACCCAGCTCATCCCACGGTCTTGATATTTTGTCCTGGGGAGTTCTTTTCTAGAGTGTTAATATTTAACCATGCAGCTCCTCCAAAGTTTTTCGGCTACTGCCGGCCTTGTTTTGGCGACAGGTCTGGCCCTGGCCCAGGCTCCGGCGGGCCAGACTGTGCCCCCTGCCCTGCGCCTGGGTACGGCGGCGGTGGACATCACACCGCCTCTGGGCATCTTGCTGGCCGGTTATTACCATGAACGGGGCGCCGATGGCGTCCTGGATCCCCTGCTCTGCAAAGCCGTGGTTCTCGAGTCCGGTGGCGAACGCGCCGCGCTCGTCGCCCTGGATTTAATTTGGGTGACCCGGCCCGTCACCGACGCCGCCCGGGCGGCAATTGAGCAAGCCACGGGCATCAAGGTTGGCGGCATCATGATTTGCGCCACCCATGCCCACACGGGACCGGAGCTGGCGCATCAAGGGCTGCGCCATGCCACCCTAGGCGAGCCTCAGGCCCTGGTAAAGGAATACACCGCCCGCCTGCCGGCCCGGATTGCGGAGGCCGTGCGCCGCGCCGACCAGGCACGGCAGCCGGCCCTCTTGAGCGCAGTGAAGGCCCGCTGCGAGAATCTCACCTTTAATCGCCGTTATTTCATGCGCGATGGCTCGGTGGCCTGGAATCCCGGCAAGCTAAACCCCAACGTCATGCTGCCCGCGGGCCCGGCGGACGCGGAGGTCGGGGTGTTGCTCTTTGAATCGCCCGGCGCGCGCGGACCGGCCCAGTCCCTCGCCACGCTGGTGCATTATGCCATGCACACCGATACCACCGGCGGCAGCAAGTTCAGCGCGGACTGGCCCGGCGCCCTCAGCCGCGTGCTGGCCGGGTATCACGGCACTCAGCACCTCTCGCTCGTGTTAAACGGCGCCTGCGGCAACTTGAACCATATTGACGTGAACTGGCGCTGGCCCCAAAGCAGCCCCCTCGAACAGCACCGCATCGGCACAATCCTGGGCGCAACCGTGTTTCAAAGTTACAAGCAGCTTCAACCGCTGGCCCCGGGAGCCATCCGGTTTGCCTCCCAATGGGTGGATTTGCCCGCCGCCACCGTCTCGCCGGCGGAGGTCGAAGCGGCACGGCGTTTCCTGGCGGAGGCCAAAGATGACCGCGGCGCGAATTTCATGCAGAAGGTCCGCGCGTATCGCGCACTGGATCTGGCGGCCCAGGCCGGCCAACCTTATCGCGTGGAAGTGCAGGTCATCGCGCTGGGGCGTGAAATCGCTTGGATCAGCCTGCCGGGCGAGGTCTTCACCGAACTCGGATTGGCCATGAAGAAACGCTCCCCCTTTCCCTTCACTTTTCCAGTTTATCTGGCCAATGAGAGTGTGGGCTACATCCCCGACCGCCGCAGTTACGCCGAAGGCGCGTATGAGCCGGAGAGCGCCCGGGTGGCGCCGGGGGCGGGCGAGCAATTGGTGGACACCGCCGTGGCCTTGTTGCAGCGGCTGTACCAAGGCCCATAGCCCCGCCGACCTTTCAGCCGCCTCGTCCCTCCCCCCCTGCCCCCCTAGGCCCCCGGGGCCGGGGAGGCCGATGAATCCAGGGTCTGACGGACCGTCTGCGCAAGCTGCCGTGGCGTGAACGGTTTTGCCAAAAAGGTTTTCTGCGCAAAAAAGTCGGGCTTGTCCACCGGGCTTTCGCCCGGATAACCGCTGATATAAATCACCTTCAACGCCGGATTCTGCGCCAGCAATCGCCTGGCCAGCTCATCGCCGCGAAGGTCCCCGGGCATGATGATGTCCGTAATCAAAAGCTGAATGGCCTGCTGGTGCTGTGCGAAAACCTCCAACGCTTCCCGGCCGTGTTTGGCCATCAGCACGTTGTAACCATACTTGCGCAACCCCTTGGCGGCCAGTTCGCGCACCGGCGCTTCGTCTTCGACCAGCAGAATCGTCTCCTGCCCGCCGCGCAGCGGCGTGACCCCGACCGCCGGGGACGCCCCCGCCAAACTGCGCGTCGCCGGAAAATAAATTTGAAAAGTGCTGCCCTGGGCGGGCGTGCTTTGCACGTGAATACCCCCATGCAGTTCGCGCAAGGCATTGGCCACCACCGTCAGGCCAATGCCGGTTCCTTTGCCCCGTTCTTTGGTGGTAAAGAAGGGATCAAAAATCCGCGGCAAGATCTCCGGGTTGATGCCACAACCGGTATCCTGCACCGTGAGCCGCACAAAGGGGCCGTGTTTGGGGAGGTTGGGGGCCAGCGTCAGGGCCTCGGCAGTCTCCACCACGGCCGTTTCAATCAGCAAGGTACCCCCCTTGGGCATGGCGTCCCGGGCGTTGAACGCCAGATTCAACAGGATTTGCTCCAACAAGGTGCGATCCCCCTTGAGCCAGGCGCCCTCGGGACAAAGATGGGTGACAATAACGATCTGATCGTTCAACCGCCGGGTCAGAAGCCGGCTCACCTGCCGGACCACCTCGTTCAGCTCCAAATCCTCCATCGTGAGAATGTCGCGGCGCGCCAGACTGAGCAGTTGACTGGTGATGCGGGCGCCTACCTGCGCCGAGCCGGCAATTTGATCCACATCCTCGCGCAGATGGGCGGGCAGCGCGGCATCTTCTTGCAACATGTTCGCACTCATCATGATCGAAGTGAGAATGTTGTTGAAGTCGTGCGCCACGCCGTGGGCGATCATGCCGATGATCTCCATCTTTTGCGTCTGCCGCAGCTCTTCCTCCACCGCTTTGCGCGCGGTAAGGTCTTCAAAGATGCCCACCACTTTGACCGTGCTGCCGAGTGCGTCAAGCACGGGGGAAAGGGTGACCTCGGCCACGAACATCTCGCCCCCGGCCCGCCGCGCCCGCAATTCACCCCGCCACGTCTGGCCCAGCAACAGCAACTGCAGGATGTTCTCCAAACTCTCCGCCTGCTCCTCTGCCGGCGGCAGGAAATAATCCTCCCAATTCTTACCGTCCACCGACTCCCGCGACACTCCCAGATGAGCCGCGAAAGCAGGATTGACCCACTCGATGCCGCCGGCTGCATCGGCCAGGAAGATGCAGGCCGCGCTGGCCTCCAGCGCGCTCAATAGCAGCCGCTCTCGGGCCATGAGTTCGCGCTGACCGGTGATGTCCAGACAGAAGCCGATGTAACCTTGAAAAGCGCCCTGCCGGTCAAACACGGGCACGGCCTCCTCCTGCAGCCAGCGGTAGTGGCCGTCGTGCCGTTGCAAACGGTAAACGAACTGGCAGGGCCGGTGCTGTTGCAAGGCCTCTTGAAAGGCGGCATCACAGCCCGCCAGATCGTCCGGATGCACCCCCGCTTTCCAACCTTCTCCCTGCTCCTCCTGCAAACTGCGCCCGCGGAACGCCAGCCAGCGCTGGTTAAAATAATCAAACGTCCCCTGCGCATCACAATGCCACACCAGCGCCGGCGCGGACTCAATGAGCGTCCGATATCGGAACTCACTCTCAATTAAAGCGTTGTGAGCTTCCCGTTCCCGGGTCTGATCCCTAAACACCAACACCACGCCGCGGCAACGCCCCTGGTCATCCTTGATGGGCGCCGCACTGTCGGCAATGGGATACTCCCTGCCCTGCCGGTGGCGCAGGACAGTGTGATTGGCCAGCCCCACCACCTTGCCCTCCTGCAAGACCCGGCGAACGGGGTTTTCCACCGGTTGGGCGGTGTGCTCATTAAAAATCGGAAAGATTTCTTCGATGGGACGCCCCACCGCTTCTTGCTGAGGCCACCCGGTCAGTTGCTCGGCGGTGGGATTCAAACTCACAATCCGTCCTTGCAAATCCGTCACCATGACGCCATCCGCAATGGAGCGCAGGGTGATGTCCAGCCGCTGATTGGTCTGGCGCAGCTCCGCCAACAACCGGCCAAGATCCTCCTGGTCAGCCAGGACTTTGCCGGCCAGCACCGTCAGCAGGGGGTAGGCCACCAAGATGGGCAGCGCCATTTTCTCCAGGGTCTTCCACCGCACGCTCACGGGCAATGTGATGGTCAGACACAACATCACCACATGCACCACCACGCCGAACAGCAACAACTGGCTCGCCCGGGGCGCATGTGGCTGCTGGCGCCAACGATAATGAAAGGCCAGTCCAATGGCCGCAGAGGTGATTACGGTCAACACCCCCATGTACACCCCATTCCCGCCCAGCCCGGCCCGATACAAGGCCGTGGGAATGACGCTGACCAGGGCCGCCCATGGCCCAAAAAACAATGCGCACAAGCTGAGCATCATGCTGCGGCCGTCAAAAAACACCCCCTTCTCCAACTCCATGGGACGGATCATGCCGATGATTGCCGCCGTGGCAAACAGGAGGCCTTGAATAACCGCGCCGGTGCTGCCCCGCGGATTGAACCGCCTCCCGAAAAATGTGGAAACCACCGTCAGCGCTACCAACAAACTCAGGTTGAGGATCAAATCCATCGCCATACGGCATCCTCCCTTAAAACGAAACCGCCTTCCACAGCCAGGCCCCGGGCGCGCTGAAAACAATTTACCACCCGTATTGGTGGAAGGCGATTCACGGCTACCTGCTTTGTTCCATCGCAGAAAAGGCCGCCAAAGTCCAGTTTGAACTGGAAGCTTCCGGGAAACTTTGCGGCAGCTCATGCCGGCCCCCTTGCTGCACGGCGCGCAACCCGTACCCAGCGGAAGCTGTCGGCTTTCGCGCGCAGGCCACGGGTCTTCAATGAGTTGCCTGTTTCAACCCGGTCATGCGGGGCTTACCGCATTAAAGTAAGAAAAAGAGGTTGGGGCATCATGGTAGTTAAGTTTTTTCCGCCCGGGTCCGCAGGGAACCTGTCTTGCATCCCTTCGTACCAGCCCGATTTGCAGCATTGACAAGGCCCGCCCCACCGGACTTGACTGAGGTCATGCGCTCCAGCATCGCGTGGTGCCTGATGGCCGTTGCCTGGCTCCTGCCGTGGCCGGTCCAAACCGCCCCGGCCCGGCCGCCGCTCAACATTCTCTTTTGTTTTGCCGACGACTGGGGCAAATACGCAGGCGCTTACGCCCCCCATGACCCGCAGCCTAATGTCAACGAAATCGTCAAAACTCCCCATCTGGACCGCGTAGCCCGCGAGGGCGTGCTGTTTCTCAATGCCTTTGTCAACTCGCCCTCCTGCACCCCCTGCCGCAGCTCCATCCTCTCCGGCCGCCATTTCTTTACCACCGGCCGGGGCGCCATTTTGCGTAATGCCGTTTGGGACGACCGCATCCCCAGCTTTCCCCTGCTCCTGCGCGACGCAGGCTACCATATTGGCAAAAGTTACAAGGTCTGGAGCCCGGGCCGGCCCGCCGACGCCCCCTATGGCGGACAGCAATACGCCTATGAGCGGGCAGGACGCGCTTTCAATGATTTTTCGGAAAACGTCACCCGCATGGTCGCCACCAACCTGCCCCTGGCGGAAGCCAAGGCGCGGGTGCTGCAGCAGGTGCGTCAAAACTTCGCCGATTTCCTGGCCGCCCGCCCGCCCGGCAAACCTTTCTGTTACTGGTTTGGCCCCACGCTGACGCATCGCACCTGGGAACGGGGCAGCGGCAAAGCCCTCTGGGGCATTGACCCCGACCGCCTCCGCGGCCGGCTGCCGCCCTTTTTGCCGGATGTGCCCGAGGTGCGCGAGGACTTTGCCGATTATCTGGGCGAAGTGCAGGCGTGGGATGCCGGCGTGGGCGTGCTGTTGGAAGAACTGGAGCGTGTGGGCGAACTGGAGCGCACCCTCATTGTCATCAGCGGCGATCACGGCGCGCCCGGTTTTCCCAACGGCAAATGCAACTTGTACGACTTCGGCGTGCAGGTGGCCCTGATCGCGCGCTGGCCCGGCGCCCGCGGCGGCCGCGTGGTGGAAGATTTCACCCTGTTGATGGACCTGGCCCCCACCTTCCTCGAGGCCGGTGGTCTGCCGCCCGCCCCCGGCATGCACGGACGCAGCCTCGTGCCCCTGTTGGTGAGCGATCGCTCGGGCCAGGTGGATCCCACCCGCACCTGGGTCATCACCGGCCGCGAGCGGCATGTGGATATTGCGCGCGAGGGCAACCTGCCCTATCCCCACCGCGCCCTGCGCACGCGTGATTTTCTCTACATCCGCAATTTCGCGCCGGAGCGCTGGCCCATGGGAGCCCCCCTGGCCGTCACGGCCACCAGCGCGCCGCCCTTTGAGGTGCTCGCCCGCAACACCATGATTGCCTTCCCCGATTTCGACGCCAGTCCCACCAAGGCCTGGCTCATCGCCCAACGCCACGCCCCGGAATGGCAGAAGTTTTACGACATCGCCTTTGGCAAACGTCCTGCGGAGGAATTGTACGATTTGCGCCGGGATCCCCATCAGACGCGCAACGTGGCCGGGCAGACGGAGTATGCCCAAATCCAACAACAGTTGTCCCGCCAGTTGATGGAGGAACTCAAACGCCTGGGAGATCCGCGGGTGACGGGGGACGGGTTGACCTTCGAGCGTCCCCCCTTCACTGACCTGGAGGCCACTGCTCCCCCGCCCAAAGCTGGCGCCGGCCAGAAAAAATCACCCTAGGAGCGGCGGCGTGACCATCCTCGAAGTCATTCAGAAAAGCACGGCTTATTTGGAGCGGCACGGTGTGTCCTCGGCGCGGTGGCAGGCGGAATGTCTGCTGGCGCATGTCCTGCAAACCCAGCGCCTGCAGCTTTACCTGCGCTTTGATCAAGCCGTCGCGGAGCCCGCCCTGGAACAAATGCGGCAACTCCTGCGCCGCCGCGCCGCGCGCGAGCCGCTGCAACATCTGGTGGGCACGGTGGCCTTTGGCGATTTTGAATTGCTTACCACCCCGCAGGCCCTGATCCCACGGCCGGAAACCGAATTATTATTGGAGCACGCCGCCCGCTGGCTGACGGCGCGCCTGGCGCAGCCGGGGGCACCGCCCTCCCCGCGCCTCCTTGACTGGGGCACCGGCTCCGGCTGCCTGGCGATTGGCCTGGCCCGACAATTCCCCCAGGCGCAAGTGACGGCCCTCGACCTCTCCTCCGAGGCCTTGTCCCTGGCCCGGCAGAATGCGGAAAAAAATGGAGTGGGCGGGCGCATTCATTTCCTGCTCAGCGATGGCTACGCCGCCGTACCCTCCGATTCCCGCTTTGATCTGGTGGTGGCCAATCCGCCCTACATTCCCACCGCGGAAATCGCCCAACTCGAGCCCGAAGTGCGCGAGCATGATCCACGGCCGGCATTGGATGGAGGCACCGACGGCCTCCTCTTTTATCGCCGACTGGCTCGAGAAAGCCCCCCCTACCTTGCCCCGGGCGGCACTTTGTGGATGGAACTGGGGCATGGCCAGGCCGCGGCAGTGAGCCAGATTTTCACGGCGGCAGGCTGGCAGATTATGGCTCTGGAGCAGGATTATCAGCGCATCGAGCGCGTCCTCGCCGTGAACTGGCCGGACACGGCCCGAGGGCCACTCCCCCAAAACGCGTAATGCCCGTCGCCCGTCGGCCATCCCCCATTCGGGATGGGGATTACGGCCCGCATCAACTCCCGGGAAAAAAAGAGGCCGAGGCTTGCCTAGCAACCCTCAGTAGCAGGGCGCGATTCCTCCACCACCCCCGCCGGAGCGGCCGGACATGAGGACGGCTCCTCCGCGGTAGGCGCAGCAGCCAGGGTTCCCCCCTCGGCCGGCAGGGAGGAGTTGGCCTCTGGCTCCGCAGCCGCAGCCCCTGCCGCATCAGGCGTGGGCGCGGTGGTGACGGCCTCTGCAGCCGCTGCGGCGGCACCAGCCTCCGCCGATCCCGTAGCCGCCACCTCCGCGGCCGGGGCGGCCGGCGCAGGAGCCGGAGCAGGTTTGGGCGGTTTGGGCGCGGGTTTTTTGGCGGTAAGCAGCACGCCGGTGGCCAGCTCCAAGACGTGCCCTTGATGCACCAGCCAGTGCAAATCGCTGATAATGGCCATCTGCTCCGGCGTGGGCTCCGGCGCCGGCGGCGCCGCAGGCTGGCCGCCTGGCGGGGCTTCGGCGGCAGCCGCCGTGCCCCCGGCTTGCCCGTCGGAGGCAGGCGCTTCCACGGCCGGGACGGCCGAAGGCGGCGCGGGTGCCAGCGCCTCGATGAGTTTCTGGCGGGTGCTGCCAGGATTTTGTTGAATGAACTGGATGATGCGGCGCACGTTGTCGGAGACAATGGACGTCTCCAAATCCAGGTAATGCGGCCGGGCCACGCCCACGTAAGTGATGTCCTTTTCCAGCTTGAAAAACTGCAACTTGCGCTCGTTGAACAGCGCGCTCAAGGAATGGACCAGCTCCAGCGGGAAGCGGCGCTGTTTTTCGATGAGCTGCAAGGCCAGCCGCCGCAGGCCGCGGCAGGGCAACTGCAGGGCCGCCTGCCCGTTGAGCGAGTGGGATTCCACTTCCTGCAACACGTTGGGCAGGTGCACTTCACGGAAGTGCGCCAACACACTCTCGCGGTCGGCCAGCCGGGGCGCCTCCGGCACGTTCAGGCACACGTATTCCGTCTTCCAGCTCTGGTCTTCAATCCACTTCTTGACCACGGCTTCATCGCGCACAATGCGAATCTTGGACTTGAAAACCTCCAGGGGCAGGTGCGCAAAGTGCTCGCGGTGCAGCCGGCGCAATTCCTCCTGATAACCGTGGTAATTGGGCGGGCCCAACACCGCCCCGTTGAGATCGCACACCGCCACAAAGGTGTACACCCCCTTGGGGGGCGCCGTGGGCGTGCGCTCGGCCTGATAGAACATGTCAAAATGCTTGTCCAGCAGGTACTGCACCGCCTCCTCCTTGTCGGTCCACACCGTTTCATCCAGTGCGCAACGGTAAAGCGGCTGCTCGATGGCCCCGCTCTGGTTTTTCAGGACGTGGAAGCGGATCAGAAAACGCTCGTTCTTTTGCAGAATCAAACGGGCCAGATCAAAAATGGGATACGAGCGCCCCGTGGCGCGGATTTGCCGGGCCAGGCTGTCCGCCACTTTCTCTTCAATGGTGATGCCCACCCTGACTTTGGGCAATGGCTCCCGCTCCACCGGCCGGGGCGGCCCGGAGCGGCGGTGATCCCGGCGTCCCCGCGGAGGCGGCGGGCGCTGCGCGCCCTGCTCGGCGGAGCGGGCGGGAGGGCGCTGGCCCTGACGCTCGGCTGCCGGGCCCGGTCCCCGGTCTCCACGGCGCGGTTCACCAAAACCTTCACGACGTCTCCCGGGACCACGGCGGCGGCCCCCGCTTTCTTCCTCGCCCGTGTAATGTTCAAAGCGGTTGGCGGGCGGCGCCTCTTTGGCCCAGGCCGGCAGGAACATCCGTTCCAAATCCAATAATGGCAGACTTTCGCTCATAGATACCCAAGGCCTGTTGTGGACTGCATCGAGTGCACAGCAGGTGTGTTGCCTTGCCCTTTTTCCTCAGGGCAATTCAATCTGAACAGCATGGGCTGTCGCGCACAGGATTGCAAGCGCGCAAATCACCCCCCCCCTCCGCCTCCTCCGCCCCTCCAGGGCCGTTCACGACAATGCCGCCTTCCTCGGAGGCCGCCAAATGTGTTGCTGAACTTGGCCGCCAGGCCGCGGGTTTTGTCCCCGTCCGCACAACGTCTCGCCCCCGCGGGGGGACAGCTGAAGGATTTACCCGCGGCACAAACCCGGCTCCGGCCCGCACACCGCCACACCCCCTTGAGCTCCCGTCCACGTCCCCCCTTGACAACTTTTGCGTTCAAGTTCTTACTACCTACCGTTAGGAAGGGAAGCGTCTCCGGCGGGATAAGCTCCCGCATAGAGAAGAAGCTCCCCATCTTTTGGACATCCGACACCCAAAAGTGCCTTTCGAGGTGGTTTTGGGTGTTTTTCTTTGTGGCAGGCATGGAGCATCGCGTCCAGCCGCGGTGGTGGGACGGCAATCCGCCAGGGATTGAACCGCAGGCCCGCACTGTGCCCGGAGCTCCTGCCCCCAGCGGTGAGCCGGATTTTCCTGCCGCCGCCTTATCCCGGGCGTCTTGAGACGCCCCAGCCCCTTTCTATCCATGCAATGGACCGTTCAAGATGTGGCTCGCGCTTTTGATGTCTCGGAGAAGACCATCCATCGCTGGGTCAAGGAACGCCAACTGCCGGCGTTCCGCGACGGCTCCTGGTTGCGCTTCAGCCGCGAGGAGGTGCTGGAATGGGCGGCCATGCAGCGGCTTCCGCTTTCCCCGCAGTTTCTCGCTGCAGCGGAGAACGATGCCTCGCCCCTGCCCACGCTGGCTGAGGCGTTGACCGCAGGTGGAGTGCATTACGGCGTGGAGGGGGCAGACAAGCAATCCGTGCTGCGTGCGGTGGTCAACCGGTTGCGGCTGCCCCCCAGCATCAACCGCGACTGGCTGTGGGCGCTGCTCTGGGCGCGGGAATCGCTGGAGTCCACCGCCGTGGGCGAAGGCGTGGCCATTCCTCATCCCCGCCATCCCATCGTGCTGGACCTTGCCAGGCCCCTGGTGAGCCTGTGCTTTCTCCGCCAGCCGGTGGACTTCGGCGCCCTGGACGGGCAGCCGGTGTTTGCGTTGTTCCTCCTGATTTCGCCCACGGTCAAGGTGCATTTGCATTTGCTGGCACGCCTGGCCTATGGCCTGCGCGATGCCCGCCTTAAAGCATTGCTGAGCGCGCGGGCCGGTGAGCAGGATCTGCTGGCCGCCGTGGCCGCCACAGAGGCCGGGCTGGCCGCCGCACGAAACACCCCCCCCGCCAAGAAATTATGAACAAGATGGGATTGGCCCTGAGCTTTTGGTTTTTCGGCGGTTTGCTGCCCCTGCTGGTGCGCCGACATCCCCGCTTGGCCATCCTCATGGGGATGGCCGCTCAAATGGGCGGCGCCCTCTTTGCGGGTGCCGCCGCCCTGGACGCCTTGCTCTCCGCGGAGGTCACGAGCTGGCGCCTGCAGTGGCCGTCGGCGGCTGGTCAGTTTCATGTGGCTGTGGACCCCCTTACAGCCTGGTTTCTGCTGGTGATTGCGTGGCTGGCGGCCGTCACCGCGCTTTATGGCGCAGGCTATGGGCAACCCGCACAAGGCCGGCGCTCGCCGGCCGCAGGCTGGTTTTTCTCCAACCTGTTGGTGGGCGGCATGGCCCTGGTGGTGGTGGCGCGGGATGCCGTGCTGTTTCTGGCGGCATGGGAGATCATGACGGTGGCTTCATTTTTCCTGGTCACCTACGAGGATGAATCACCCGCCCATCGCCGGGCCGGCTGGATTTACCTGGTCGCCTCCCATTTGGGGGCGGCTTTTCTGCTGACGTTCTTTCTCTGGCGGGGCCACTTGGCGGGTTCCATGGATTTTGCCGCTTGGGCGGCGCAACCGGTGGACGGCCATGCCCTGGGTGCCTGGTTTTTGCTGGCGATCCTGGGCTTTGGCGTCAAAGCCGGTTTCATGCCCCTGCATGTCTGGCTGCCGGAGGCTCATCCGGCAGCGCCCAGTCATATTTCGGCGCTGATGTCGGGCGTGATGATCAAAACCGGCATCTACGGGCTGTTGCGCAGCCTGAGTTTTTTCGCAAACTGGCCGGAATGGTGGGGCTGGCTGTTCTTTACGGTGGGATTGGTTTCCGGCGTCTTTGGCATTTTGCTGGCGCTGGCCCAAAAAGACCTCAAACGCCTGCTGGCCTATTCGAGCGTGGAAAACATGGGCATTATTACGCTGGGCGCGGGCCTGGGACTGCTGGGAGTCGCCTGGAAATTGCCGGCGCTGGCCGTGGCCGGTTGGGCCGGAGCACTGCTGCATGTCCTCAATCATGCGTTGTTCAAGAGTTTGCTCTTTTTGGGCGCCGGCAGTGTGCTGCACGGCGCCGGCACCCGCAACCTGGAGCAACTGGGCGGACTGCTCCGGCGCATGCCCTGGACCGCCGCATGCTTCCTGGTGGGGGCCATCGCCATCGTCGGCCTGCCGCCCCTGAACGGTTTTCTAAGCGAGTTTTTATTGTACCTGGGCGCGGTGGACGGGCTGAACAGCGCGCATGGCAGGGCGGCGCTGGCCGGCGCCCTGACGCTGGCCGGACTGGCTTTGATGGGCGGCCTGGCCCTGGTCTGTTTCACGAAGGCGGTGGGCGTGGCCTTTCTGGGCGAGCCGCGCAGTACGGCCGCCCTTCATGCACATGAATCCGGGCCGGCCATGCGCAGCGGGCTGCTGCTCCTGGCGGCGGCATGCGGGCTGGTCGCCCTGCTGGCTCCGCTGGGGTGGAAGATCTTGACGCCCCTGATCACCGCGCTTTGCCCGGTTCCTGGAATTTCCGGCAACGAGCGGCTGTTGGCGGTGCTGGCACGCCAGCAGGCACTGCTTTGGCGGCTGAGCGCCCTGGGCGGCGGCCTCATCATCCTCGTGGCCCTGGTGGCACTCCTGCGCCGGGTCTGGCTGCGGGCGCGGCCGGTGAGCCGGGCGGTGACCTGGGATTGCGGCTACGCGCAGCCCACGGCCCGGATGCAATACACCGCCTCCTCGTTTGTGCAGCCGCTCACCCTGCAGTTTCAGGCGCTCTTGCGGCCGCAAACCCAGGGCCGGCCGCCGGAGGGCTTTTTCCCGCGGCATGCCTCCCTGGCCACCGACACCCCGGACACCAGCCAGCGCGAGCTTTATCAACCGTTGTTTGGCCGGCTCCGGGAGACTCTGGGGCGGCTCCGCTGGTTGCAGCATGGCAATGTGCATCTCTATGTGCTGTACCTGGCGCTCACCCTGCTGGCCTTGTTGTTGTTTGCCTTGAGATAATGCCATGATCGCGTTTGTCCCACCTTTGCTGGGCCTGTTGCTCGCCCCCCTGCTGCTGGGGGTGATCCATCGTACCAAGGCCTTTTTTGCCGGACGCCAGGGGCCGCCCCTGCTGCAATTGTATTATGATCTGGGGAAGCTGTTGCGCAAAGGAGCGGTGTACAGCCGCACCACTTCCTGGGTGTTTCGCGCCGGGCCAGTCGTCGCGCTGGTGTGCACCGTGGCCGCCCTGATGTTGCTGCCTTTGCTCCACCTGCCGGCCCCGCTGTCGTTTGCCGGGGATTTCGTGGTGATGGCCTATCTGCTGGGCCTGGCCCGCTTGTTCATCGTGCTGGCGGCGCTGGATACCGGCTCCAGCTTTGAGGGCATGGGCGCCAGCCGCGAGGTGCAGTTCTCGGCATTGGCCGAGCCGGCCCTGTTGCTGGGGCTGGGCACGCTGGTGCTGATGGTAGGCGACAATTCCCTCAGCGGCATGTTGGGCCGGCTGAATGCAGGACACTGGCTTGCTTCCGGGCCATCGCTGATTCTGGTGGTGGCGGCCCTGTTTCTGGTGTTGCTGGCGGAAAACGCGCGCATTCCGGTGGATGATCCCAATACGCATCTGGAGCTGACCATGATCCATGAGGTCATGGTGCTGGACCACGGGGGGCCGGATTTCGCCCTGATTCAATATGCGGCGGCGCTGAAGCTCTGGTTGTTTGCCGCGCTGGTGGCCTCGGTGGCGCTGCCGTTGCAGGCGGGCTCCCCGTGGCTGACCCTGCTCACCGGCACGGCGGCCGTGATGGTCATCGGCATGGGGGTGGGGGTGGTGGAATCCACCATGGCCCGCCTGCGTTTGCTCACGGTGCCGCAGTTTTTGTGGGGCGCCACCGTGCTGGCGGCGGTGGCCCTGCTGCTGGCCGCTTCTCAACCCTGATCCCGGTTTATGTTGATTGATTTCCTTTTAATCCTGGTTTTATTGACCCATCTGCGCCTACTGGCCTCCAGCCGGCTCGGGGCCTGTATTCGCACCACCGCCCTCCAGGGCATTCTTCTCTCGCTACTGCCCTTGCTGGCGGGGGGCGAGACGCCGGGGATGCGGGGCGTGGCCCTGGCCCTGGGCAGCGCCCTGCTCAAGGGCTATGTCTTTCCCCGGTTGCTCTTCCGCACTTTGCGCGAGGCGGAGGTCAGCCGGGAGGTGGAGCCGTATGTGGGCTACGGTTTGAGTCTGTTGTTTGGCGTGCTGGCGCTGGGGGCCTCCTTCTGGATCGCCAGCCATCTGCCCCTGCCCGCGCCGCTGGCTTCGCGTTTTCTGGCCCCGGTGGCCATGCTGGGCATGTGGTGCGGGCTGTTTCTCATCATTGCCCGCAAACGGGCCGTAAATCAGGTGCTGGGGTTTATTGTGCTGGAAAACGGCATCTTCACCTTCGGCGCGGGCGTCATGGGCGAGCTGTCGCTGCTCATTGAAATGGGGGTGTTGCTGGATGTTTTTGTGGCGGTCTTTCTCATGGGCATCATGGTCTTTCACATCAGCCGGGAGTTTGACCACATGGATACCGACCGCCTCTCCCATTTGAGGGATTAATAATTATGATGACCTCTCTGCTTCTGCTGCCTGCGGTGGCCGGACTGGCGGCCTTTTTCCTCCGCCATGCCGGCGTGCGCCGCGGCTTGTGGGTGACGGCCGCCGCCGGTCATGCGGGATTGACGGCCCTTTGCTGGATTCAACGACCCCCGCCCGGGCTGGATGGCTGGCTGGCGGTGGATGCGGCCGGGCTGTTGTTCCTGAGCCTCACCAGCGTGCTGTTCCTGGCGGCAGCAGTGTATGGGGTGGGTTACCTGAATCAGCAGCACGCCGCGCCCGCCCCCCGCGAAACCGGCGAGCCCGAGCTGCTCAGCCCGGCGCCTGAATCCGTGTTTATCGGCTGCCAGTTGCTGTTTCTGGCCGCCATGACCCTGGTGGCCCTCAGCCATCACTTTGGGTTGTTGTGGGTGGCCATCGAGGCCACCACCCTGGCCAGTGCCCCGCTCATTTATTATCACCGCAACCGGCGCTCGCTGGAGGCCACCTGGAAGTATTTGTTGATCTGCTCGGTGGGCATTGCGCTGGCCTTGCTGGGCACGTTTTTCCTCGGCGTGGCCACCATCTCAACCGCCAGCGGCAAACCCCTGGCCCTGGTCGTGGAAAACCTGGTCCAGCACGGCGCAGAGCTGCAACCGCAATGGCTGAAGGCAGCCTTCATTTTGATGCTGGTGGGTTACGGCGCCAAGATGGGCCTGGCCCCCCTCCATACCTGGTTGCCGGATGCCCATAGTGAGGCCCCGTCGGTGGTGTCGGCGTTGTTGTCCGGCGCCTTGTTGAACTGCGCCTTCCTGGGGCTCTGGCGGTTGCAGGAGGTTTGCCAGGCGGCGGGGTTGGCCGAATTTGGACAACACTTGCTGCTCCTCCTGGGCTTGAGCTCGCTGGGGGTGGCGGCGGTGTTCATCCTCGGCCAGAAGGACTACAAGCGCCTGCTGGCTTATTCGAGCATCGAGCACATGGGCTTGCTGGCGCTGGGGGTGGGCGTGGGGGGCGTGGGGGCCATGGCCGCCCTGTTGCATGCCATTTTTCATTCGCTCGCCAAAGCCGGCCTGTTTCTCACCGCCGGCCTGATTTTGGATGCCTATCACTCCAAGGACATCAGCCGGGTGCGCGGGGTCTTGCGGGCGCTGCCCCTGCCCGGCGGTTTGTGGCTGGCAGGATTCCTCGCCATCACCGGGGCGCCGCCTTTTGGCTCCTTTTTTAGCGAATGGCTCCTGCTCCGCGGGGCGGTGGAACGGGGTCATTTGTGGGTGGCCGTGGCCGCCCTCGCCGCCCTGGCGGTGGCCTTCATGGGCATGGCCTCGGCGTTTTTGGAAATGGGCCAGGGTCCGTCCACCTGTCCTGCGCATGGTCCCGAGCAGGCCGTGGAAAGACGGACCTGGATGGCCATGCCTCCTCTGGTGTTAATATGCCTGGCCGCCGTCCTGGGCCTGTATCTGCCAGGCCCGCTGGCGGCGCTGGTGCGTGAAGCCGCGCGCGCGGCAGGAGGATTTTGACATGAAAACACCTGGTTGCAGGATCGCCAACGGTGGCATCGTGGCGGCGGCAGCAATTCCGGAGGCCACAGTTACCGAGTTTCGCCAACGCATTTGCGAGGCGGTGGCCGGCGGCGCCCGCCTCGCCGCGCTCTTCGGTCTGCCCGGCGAGGCGGAGGCGCTGCGGTTGATGGCGGTGTTGGCGCACGATCAGGAAGGCCGCCTGGAGCTGCTGGGTTCCGCACCCGTGGGGGAAAAGTACCCCGCCCTCACCCCTGATTGTCCCCAGGCGCACTGGTTTGAGCGCGAGATGGCGGAACAATGGGGCGTGCATCCTGAAGGCCACCCCTGGCTGAAGCCCATTCGGTTCCATCCCGCCTGGCGGCCGGCGGCCGGCACGCCCCCGGCGCCGGAGCCGGGGGTCACGGATTACTTTCGCGTGGAGGGAGAGGAGGTGCATGAAGTGGCGGTTGGCCCGGTCCACGCGGGCATCATTGAACCGGGCCATTTTCGTTTCCAATGCCATGGGGAGCGCGTGATGCACTTGGAAATATCTCTCGGCTACCAGCATCGGGGGGTGGAACCCGCGTTGCGCGGCGGCCCCAATCGCCGCACGCTCGCCATGATGGAAACTGTGGCCGGGGACACCACCATCGGCCATGCCACGGCTTATTGCCAGGTCCTCGAATCCCTGAGCCAGACGCCCGCACCGCCCCGGGCGCAGGCTCTGCGCGCCCTGGCACTCGAGCTGGAGCGCCTGGCCAATCACACCGGCGATCTGGGCGCGCTGGCCGGCGACGTGGGCTTTCTGCCCACCGCCGCCTACTGCGGCCGCATTCGGGGCGACTTTCTCAACCTGACCGCCCTGCTCTGTGGCAACCGCTTTGGCCGCGGCCTGTTGCTCCCCGGCGGGGTGCGCTTCGATGCCGGGGCCGACCGCCTGCAGGCGCTGGAAAAAGTTCTGGCCCAGGCCATGGAGGATGCGGCCAACGCCGTGGATCTGTTGTGGAACACTTCTTCCGTGCGCGCCCGTTTTGAAAATGCGGGGGCGCTGTCGCGCCAGACCGCCGTGGCTCTGGGGCTGGTGGGGCCGGCCGTCCGCGCCTGCGGCGTGGAGCAGGATGTGCGCCGGGACCTGCCCTGGGGCAGATACTGCTTTCAGCAAATCCCCGTTTCCACCTTTGCCACCGGCAACGTGTATGCCCGCGCTTTTGTGCGCTGGCTGGAAATGCAGCGCTCGGCGGCGTTCCTGCGCGATCTGCTCCACACCCTGCCCCCCGGCCCCATCCATGTCCCCCTTCCCCCGTTGGCCCCTCAGCAAGTGGCCGTCGCACTGGTCGAGGGCTGGCGCGGCGAAATCTGCCACGTGGCCATGACCGATGCCGCAGGCAGGCTGGCCCACTACAAAATCGTGGACCCCTCGTTCCACAACTGGTTTGGCCTGGCCATGGCCCTGCGGGAACAGCAAATCTCGGATTTCCCGCTCTGCAACAAAAGTTTCAACCTGTCCTATTGCGGACACGATTTGTAAGGAGGCCCCCATGCTAAGAGTTCTGGCCGCGCGCTGGCATCAAGGACACCGCACCCTGCCCTATCCGCGGGAGCTGCCGCCCCTGCCCGACCGCCTGCGCGGACGCCCGCAGTTGGACCCCACCCGCTGCCCGCCGGGCTGCCAGATTTGCGAAGAGCTCTGCCCCACGCAGGCCATCCGCCACACACCGCAGGGGCTGGCGCTGGACCTGGGCCGCTGCCTGTTTTGCCCGCTGTGCGAGCAAAGCTGCCCCGCGCAAGCCATCCGATTCACCTCCGAACACCGCCTGGCCGTCCGCCGGCGCGAAGATTTGCAGTTCACCGGCCACGAATATGCCCTGGCCCGGCAGCTCGACAAGGAATGCCGCCGCCTGTTCGGGCGTTCGCTCAAACTGCGCCAGGTCAGCGCCGGCGGCTGCAACGCCTGCGAAGCCGACACCAATGTGCTCACCACCGTGGGCTGGGATCTCGGCCGCTTCGGCATCCAGTTTGTGGCCTCCCCGCGCCACGCCGACGGACTCCTCATCACCGGTCCGGTGACCCGCAACATGGAGCTGCCCCTGCGCAAGACTTACGAGGCCGTGCCCCCGCCGCGGCTGGTGATTGCCGTGGGCGCCTGCGCCATTGCCGGCGGGCCTTTTGTGGAGCTGCCGCAGGTGCGCAATGGCGCCGCCGCCGTCGTGCCGGTGGATTTATTCATTCCCGGCTGCCCGCCGCATCCCCTGACGATTCTGGACGGACTCCTGCGTCTCCTGGGACGGCTGCCCAAGCCGGCCACGCCCACTTAACGCGCGGCCTGCGGCTGGGGTTGACCGCTGGCAATCGAGGCCTCCTCGGCCTCGCAAATTTCAATGGCGCTAAGCCCGTCGGCGGCCGTCACCACGCTGGGCGGCCGGCCGGCGAGGATGCTGTCCAGGAAATGCGCAATCTCGCCCACGTAACCATCAGGTCCCTCGCTCCTGACCACCAGGGGCGGCTGGCCCTCCACAAACACCTTGAGCGCCTCCTCACCGCGGGCCACGTCAAAATCCGCCGTGGCACGTTCGAAGTTGACGGTGTAACTCATACTGAAGCCAAAACCCGGCGCCATGGCCCACCCGCCCTCGGCGTGGACAATGGCCCCGCCGGCCACGCGGTACTGCGCCACCACATGGTCAATGGCGCCACTCAGGCAGGTGTAGCCGGTGGCAAACACGGATTGCGGCCGCCCAAAGCAATACTGGACAAAGTCCACATCGTGAATGTGCAAATCCAGCAGCGCTCCGCCCGATTTCTGGCCGTCCATGAACTGCGATTTGCTCCACGCGGGCGGCTCCGCCACGCGGCGGAAGCGGGCGGCAAGCACGCGCCCGTATTGGCCGCTGTCCACCACGTTTTTGAGCCAGGTCCACCCCGGCCAAAAGCGCATGCACATGGCGGGCATCAGATAACCCTGCGCCTGGCGGGCCGCCTCGACCATCTGCCGCGCCAGGGCGCTGGTGCGGGCCATAGGTTTTTCACAAAGCACATGCTTGCCCGCCGCCAGCGCGGCCAGGGCCACCTCGGGATGCAACGGCGTAGGCAGGCAGATGTCCACCATCTCCACCTGCGGGTCCTGCAACAGCTCGCGGTAATCCTGGTACACTCGCACCACGTTCATGTCCAGGGTCACCGGCCGGCCATCGCCCACATTGCCCCCGGCACTGATCTGCCCGTTCTCCGGCCGGCGCACCGCGTCGCACACGGCGACCACCCGCGCCTGCGGCAGTTTTTGCATGGCTTTGAGATGCGTCACCCCCATGAAGCCCAGCCCGATGACTCCGACATTAACCGTTTTGCTCATAATCTGAATGGTTGGTTGGAAGGTGTGGTCTTTACGGCAGCGTTTCCACCCACCGGCGCGCCGCGAGAATGTCGGCCACGCGCTGCTGGCCGGCCTCGCGCTCGATGCACAAATTGCCGTGGAAGCCGATCTCGCTCAGCGTCTGGAAAAAGCCGCGCCAGTTCACCTGGCCCGTGCCCACCGGCACCTCTTCGCCCCACGTGCCCGGCTGGCGCGTGCGGGTGGCGTCCTTCAAATGACACTGCTTCACCCACGGCCCCAGCAGCCGCAGCGCAAACACCGGATTGCCCTGATCATACAAAATCATGTTGGCCGGATCAAAGTTGACTCCCACATTCGGGCAGCCCAGATGCACTAAAAATTCGCGCAAAGTGGCCGCGCTTTCCTGCCCGGTCTCCAGCCCCAGCGTGATGCCCGCCTCCCCAAACAATTGGGCAATCCGCCGCAGCCGCTCCACCAATTTGGCAAACTCCGGCGCCTGGGCATCGTGCGGCAGAAAGCCCGCGTGAAAGGCCACATACTTGAGGCCCAGGCGTTGCGCCAGACGGGCGTTTTCCTGGATGTTGGCCCAGTTCTGCTCCCACGTGTGATCCGGCACCACCCCCCCGGTGCGCCGGATGCTTTCCAGCGTGCTGTAATCTTCTCCCACACACCCAAACATGCCGCTGACCACAGTCACCCCCGCCCGGGCCAGCAGCTCCGGCGCCCGGCCCCACACGGCGGGCTTTTCACGCAACGGATCCAGCCAAAGTTGAAGGCGTTTGAGGCCCAGCTCCTCCAGCTTCTCCACCAGGATTTCCGGCGTCTCCGGCTGCAGCGACCACGAGCACACGCCCAGATGCGGCACATAACGACGCGCATGCCCGGCGGGGGCGGTCAAGTCCACCCCCGTAAGTTTGTGAATAAACCGCACAAACGCCTCGGCCTGCGCCTCCAAGCGCTGCGCCAGCCCTTCCTGATTCAAATCGCCCGCGCCGTCCAGACAATCCCGGATGCCGGGCAGAAACACCCGCTCGGGCAGCAGATGGGCGTTGCGATAGGCAAAGATCTGTTGCAAGTGCTCCACCGCGCGCAAGGCGCCCCATTGACCGTTGGACAATCCCACAAACGCCACCGGCCGGGCCTGGAAACTCTCCGGGAACTTCAGCAGATCAATAAAGTATTTGAGCACACCGGGAAAACTGCCGTTGTACTCGGGCGTCACCACCACCACTCCCGCCGATTGCAGGATGGACTCGGTGAACGGGGCCAGGGCTTCGGGCTTCTGGGCATAAGCCCCGGGCGCAAAGGCGGCGGGCGGTAGCAGCCCCAAATCCATGACCTGCGCCGGAACGCCGCGGCGGCGGTAACACGCTTCGACCGCGCGCGCCACATGCGCGGTGTTGCTGCCGGGACGATTGGTGCCTGCGATGATGGTTATCATGTCCGGAGAATGCCTGAAGAACAGCAGGGCCGCAAGACTTCTGGCAGATGTTGGCATTGTCGTGCCATAAGACAATACCCCTGCCCTCCCCCGCCCCAACCGTTGCCCGCGCCATACCCCCAGAGTGCGAATCCGCCACCCGCTCCCCACGCCTGGACTTGCCCAAGTTACTGGTGGCACCCCGGCCCGATAAAACCCTCAGCGCGGAGTTGCAACCGCCGCTAAAACTGGCATGTTTGCACCATGCAAACCCCCGGCCATACCTCTTTTCTCTCCATCGCCACCGCGATGGCGCTGCTTGGCCTGACCCAGACGCCGGATTTGCCCGCGGCCACCGCCGCCGAGCTGGCGCAGCAAAAGCAGGTGACGGTCAAGGTCATTGTCATCAGCTTTGACCCCCTCCTCAAATCACGCGGCAACCAACGCCTGCACGCTTATTTTAAGTGGTCGGATCCCTGGAAGCTGTCGGAGACCATGGTGGAAGCCGCCCGCACCATCAGCCACGGCTTCGTGGACTACCGCATCGTCGAAAAAATTGATTTCGACGGCTTCCCCACCTTCCGCAACGGCTTCCGCTATACCGAGGAAACCTTTCTGGAGATGTGGGAAAAAGACCGCAAAAAAGCCAACCGGGGCATGACCAGCTTTCAATGGTTGTTCGAGCATTTCAAGCTGCCCGCCCTGCTGGAGAAACATCAGGCCACCGAAATCTGGCTGTGGGGCGCCCCCTATTTTCAATGGGACGAGCTGCATTGGAAAACCCCGGGCGATCGCATCCCGTACCCGACGGACAACCCCTGGTTTTACCGGCCTTATGACATTCCGGATGTCGGCAAGACCGTGTGGATCATGGGCTGGAACTACGAGCGGGGTGAGGGCGAAATGCTGGAAAGCTACGGGCACCGCATCGAAAGCGTCCTCTCCCTTACCGTCGGCCAGGGCCAATGGAATCCCAAAGGCAACCCCAGCAACGTCTGGAATCAGTTCACGCGTGTGGACAAGGATTTCCCCGGCGAGGCCGAAGTGGGCAGCATTCACTTTGCCCCCAATTCCCTGCGTGATTATGACTGGGACAACCTGACCGAGGTGTGGACCTACGCGGATGACTGGCTCACCTATCCGGATCTGCCGCGCCAGAAGAAAAAACTCAACGCGGTCACCGGCGGGTGGAAGGGCATCACCGCCCACCATCGCTGGTGGATGACCCGCCTGCCGCACCGGCCCGGGATCACCCAGGGTTTCTTCAACAACTGGTGGCAGTATATTGTGAATTACGATGCCGCCATCAAAGCCCTGCCCCCGCCGGGAGCCACCTTTGAAAAAGCCCGCCGCGCCATGTACGCCAGCCCCTGAGGCGCGGCCTCAGCCGGCGGCAGTGCCGGGCTTCTCCTCGTAATCCTTCAGGTACATCTCGTGCGTCTTGTCGAGGCGATCGTACCACGTGAACTTGAGGATCACGGAGGTCACCCCCAGCACGATGACGCACGCCCAGAAGCGCGGCCAGTTGCGGATGACCAGGTAAATCGGGGCCGCCACCATCGCCAACTGCCAGACCAGGCCCACGCCGATGTTGAGCCAGTCCCGCGCCGCGTCGCGATTGGCCTGCAGGCGCGGATGCTCCGCCGCGCACAAATCGTGAATGGGCCGCCACCATCCCCACGGACGCACCGTCAGATAAAACCGCTTGAGCACCGCCTGATCTTCGGGCGCGGTCAACAGGCAGACCACCACGGAAAAAATCATGCTGATGCCAATGATGACCAGCGAAGTCACCGTGGGACTGAGGGGCACAAACAACTTGATCACCGCCGCCGCCGTGCCACTCACCATGCCGGCAAAAAAGCCCCAGCCATTAAAGCGCCACCAGTGCCATTTGAGCACATTGGGCGCCACAAACGCCGGCACCAGCGCATTGGCCACCCACTCGGTCACCTTCTGCACCGAGCCGGTGTAAAAACCAAAACCAATGCCGGCCAGAATGACCATCAGGCTCCAAAAATACCCCATCCGCACCAGCCGCTGCTGGGAGGCGTCGGGCCGGAGGTAACGTTTGTAAATGTCGTTGACGATGTAGGCCACACCGGAGTTGGTGGTGGAAACAAACGTGCTCATGAAGGCCGCCAGCAGTCCGGCCAGAATCAGCCCCTTGGCGCCCACCGGCAGATATTGATTCACCACTTCCGGCAGGATTTTCTCAAAATCCAGCTTCTGCCCGGCTGCGGCCATTTTGGCCAGCTCGGGGCTGAAGTGCACCAGCCCAATGACCGCAATCCCGGCGATTAGCAGAAAACGCGGGGCCAGCGACACAATCGCCATCATGAAGTTTTCCAGCGCCGCCTCGCGCGGGCTGCGGGTGGAAAGCACGTGTTGAATGGCGTAATTGGGCGTCGGCCCGGCCATGCTCACCAGGATGCCTTTGAACAGCAGCATGCCGATGAACAGGAAATACAGCGAGTACCCATCTCCCTGGGTTCCGTAGATCTTGTCATTCAGTTGCGGCACCAGGCCGCTCCAGTCCAGATTCAATTTCCAGCCAAAAAATAATTCCTCCCAACCCGCCGGCACGGCGGCGGAAATCTGCTCCGGGGAGGTCACTGCCATGGCCACCGCGGCAATGATCACTGCGGCGAGCAGAATCAAACCAAATTGAATGACATCATTGAGCACCACGCTGTACATGCCGCCCAAAATGCAGTACAGGCCGGAAACCACCATGATCAGGGTGCCATAGACTTCCGCCGGCAACGGCCAGGGCAGGAACGATTTGGCAAATTTGCCAATGCCCTGAAAGGCGTAGCTCAAAAATCCCACCACACTGACCAGCGCATACAAAACCACGCTCAGGTAGGCCAGTTCCGAGCCCAGGTTTTTGCCAAAGCGCGTCCGCATCCATTCCGCCCCGGTCAACACATTCGAGCGTCGCACCCAGACCCCCAGATAAACCATCCGGAAAATGACGTTGAACAACGGCCAGATCCACAGCAGCCAGATGCCCTTGGCCCCATACACGTAGAGCATCGTCACAAACCACATCGTCCCCGTGATGTCCACCCCGCTGGAGCCATGCGCAATGCCGATGATCCACCACGGCAGGCTTTTGCCCGCCAGAAAATAGGACTCCGCACTCTGCGCCGCCTTCTTCGATACCCACACGCCCACCCCCACCATCAGGGCGAAATAGAGGACAATGATGAGGAGGTCCAGCCAGTGCATAAGCCCGGGCACGCCGGCGGCGGCGCCTTACACGAGCTGCTCCAAAATTTTCGCCGCCGCCCCCACAAACTGGGGGCACTGGGTGGCAAACAGCTTCCGATCCCGCGCCAGCGCCAGCCCCTCCGGCGTGCTGATGTCGCAGCCCAGCAGCTCGCGGCATTGCAACGTCTTGTGCCGCGCCCGAAATTGCCGGCAAAACTCCCGCACCGTATGGTAGGTGAACTCCTTGGCGTCCTTGTCCTGGGGATTGGTGGAACCATAACGCAGGCCAATGACGATGCAGGCGCCATTGACCGCCCCGCACGTCTGGCCCTGCCGCCCCAGTCCGCCCCCAAAGCCGGCCGCCGCCTTCAGGGCCGCTTCGGGACTCACGCCCAGTTTCGGCGCAAACGCCGCCACCACCGCCTGCGAACAGGCATAGCCTTGCTGGAAATGCGCCACCGCCGCCTCGGCGCACTGGCTCCGGGAGGGTTGAGTGCTCATACGTATGCGTACTCGTGTTGCTGTTGTGGCCGCATCATTTCCCATTCACGCCGGACATTGCAACAAATAATCCAGCAGTGCACCAAACGGACACGTGGCCAGGGCGCAGTATTTGTCCCCCGCGCCGTAATACACAAACAGGGTGTCATCCTTGACGATCGTCCCACAAGGGAAACACACCCCGCGGTAAAACCCCTCAATCTCGTAATCCGTCTCCGGCTGCATCAACCAGTCCGGCGTGCGATGCCGCACAATGCTCGGATCCTCCAAATCCAGCAGCAACGCCCCCAGCCGGTAAAACTTGTCCGGCCCCACCGCGTGATACAGGGTGAACCACCCGTACGGCGTGCGGATGGGCGGCGTATTGATGCCCAGTTTGGCCGCCTCCCACGGGTACTTGTTCTTGATCAACAGTTTGCTGCGCGCAAAAGGAAAGCCCATCAAATCATCACTGAACGCAATCCACGCGCATGGATGCTCCGTCCCATACGCCGGCCCCACCCACTCCAGCGGCCGGTGCATCAGCACAAACTGGCCGTTGATCTTCTCCGGGAAAAGAATCGCATCGCGATCATCCAGCAGCGGGTTGGTAATCCACCCCGCCCGAATCCAGTGCCGGAAATCCTTGGTCATGGCCAGCCCCGTCAGCGTGGCGTTAAGTCGCAGATAGCGCGGAAACTCCTCGCCTACCTCCGGCTTGATATACCGATCCCGGCCGCCCGGCACCCAGAACTGGCCAAACGGAAAATGCCGGCAGGCGTAAGTGACATAAAACCACTCCCCCATCTTGATAATGCGCGGGTCCTGAATGGTGGCCCCGTCAAAACCCTCATGGCTGATGTCCATGGCCGGACGGTCCGACACCCGCTCAAAGTGGTAACCATCCCGGCTCTTGGCCAGGCCAAAATAGCATTTGTAGTCGGGATGCGACTCCGCCGCTCGGTAAAGGAGCAGAACCTCCCCCTTCCCGGCATCGTACCACGCCGCAGGGTTAAACACCGCCAAATCCTCCCAGGGATGATCAGGATGGGGGGAAAGAATCGGATTGCCGGCAAATCGTTCTAGTTTCATGGCGCATCAATTATCGGCGGCATCCTGCCGCCCGCGCCTAAGCCTGACAAGCCCCAAACCCCGTCCCCGAGTTCGCCAGGCTCCGGCTGGGGGAAAACTGTGCGGATGACCCCAGGCGTCACCAACTGCTTCGCGTTGCGTGAAAATCCCGGGAGCCGGGTTTGACTTGCACCCTGAAATGTGGTAGGAGTGTTTTTGCCTGTCACGGAGTGTGGGTGTTTGATGCGAGGCGGTCAGCAGAGAATTATGCAGGGGCATATCAGCAAGGTGTGGGGATGCCTCGCCCTTGTCTTTTGCACCTGTCTGAACCATGCCGCGGTGGTCAGCATTACCACCGCCATGGGCCAGGGAGCGGATGCGTACGTGTGGGGCCAGCAACCCACCTTGAACTTCGGCAGCAGCGGCGTCATCAGCAGCCGCAACAACCCCGGCAATCCGGCGCGGAATTACAAGGACTATTTCCGTTTTGATCTCTCTTCCGTATCCGGCTACGACTGGGCCAACGCCACCTCGGTCACCCTGCGCTTCAGCTCCCAACGAGTGCTCTCAGGGGTGGCTTGGGAGTTCTATGGTTTGCCGGACGGTTTGCCAGGGGATGCTGCCGGAGGTTGGACGGAGTCGGGCATTAATTACAACAATGCTCCAGGCAACGTGTCAGATCCTGCCGCCCTGGGCTTCATCACCTCTGCGCCGGGGGATGAAAACGGCAATTACCTCACGCTCCTCGGCTCCCTCACCGGGCAAACCACCGGTGCCGGCACCGTCCACAATTTCAGCAGCAGCGCCTTGTTGGATTTGATCAAGAACGACCACAACGGCCTGATCACCATCGCCGTGCGGCGTCTGGACAACCAAGGCATCGTTCAGCTTGTTTCCAAAGAGTCCACCAGCGGTTTCCTCATTCCCACCCTGGTCATTGATGCCCCCTTGTCGGTGATCCCAGAGCCCGCGGAATATGCCCTGCTGGGGGTGCTGTTCCTCGGCGGCTGCTACTTGTGGCAGCGCCGCCGCTCCCCGGCCATCGCCCCGCCGGCAAACCGTTAGCCAAATTCATTGGGCACCTCGCGCCGGTCCGCCGCCGTGTCCCTTGCGCTTCACGGCTTCAACCAGCGCTCCCACTCCGCCGCGAGGGCCTGCCGGGCCTCCCCTTCAGCACGCGCCCCATGGACGCTGGCCATGATGAGCCGTTGCTCCGTGTTCAACGGGCGGGCCCCCCGGCGGATGGCCCGCAGCACCTCTCTCACCATCGCCCGCTTGTCCACTTGATAATTCACCCCATCCTGCCGGTCACGCCAGAGACAGACATAGACATAGACGGAGCGGCCGCGATCATCGAAAACGTAACTTTGGCAGGGCCATCCCTGCCCGCCAGCCCGCAGGGTGACCTCCGGCCCTTCGCGCAGGAGCACCATGCCCACGGCAGGCAGGCACACCGTGGGCGAATGACCTTGTGCCATCGAGGCACGTGCCATCGTCGGCCGCCACGTCGAAGGCTTCCACCGCATATAGGCAGCCTGCACGCGCATCCCCTCCGTGGTCATCCACGCCGCCATGGTGCCCTCATCGTAGCCCAGCATCTGCTGCGCCGCGGGGCTTAAGGGAACATGCCGGAAACCGGCAGCGTTCGTCGGCCACTGCATCTGCCACGTCACTGCTGCCCGGCCTGTCTCAGCCCGCGCAAACCACCCATAAATAAAGATCTCGCTCAGACATACCACCCCCCCGATCACCCCCAGCGCCAAGCCGGGCACAGCAAAACCTCCGCTCCGGGAAGAGCCAGGCTCGGTGTCCTCTGGAGCAACACCCCTGGCCAACCGATGGGCCAAGGCCATCAACACCAGGAAATTAACCCCCAAAACACCATAACCAGCCGGATCATGCCAGGCCTCCACCAAGCCGGCCCCCTCCCGCGCCGCCAGCCATCCCAGCCCCAGCGTGCGCAGAAAATTCGTGCACACCGCCACCCCCAAACCACCCCCCAACAATTGCAGGCGGCGCCAGCCGGGCAGCCGGCGCAATTCCCCCAAAACCAGGGCCGCCACCAGCGTGGCTTGCAGGGAACGAATGCCACTGCAGGCCTCGTCCACCCCCACCAGGCCGGTTTCCATTTCCATCACGCTGCCACGCGCCAGGGCCGGAATGCCCAAAACTCCCAAAGCGTGAATGACCGCCGCCACGTTGAACTGGACCAGGTGACTCATCACCCACTGCTCCAATCGCGTGGGCCAGGGGAGAAACACCAGCAACAACCATACTGGAAAAGCAAAATGTCGCACCCACAGCCGCCCCCCCGCCAGCCAGGCCACTCCCAGCGTGGCGGCCACCATGCCGCCCGCCAAAACCCATGCTGCCGGGCGCAGAATGGGCGCTACTTCCAGCGTCACCTTGCCCGCCACCAGGCCCGCCAAACCCAAAACCAAAGCCACCCAACCCCAGGCTTTTGTCCCGGGGGGCTCCGGCGCCGGACGCCGGCGCCAGCGCTCCCAAAACAACACGCCACACACCACCGGGGCAGCCCAGCCAAACGCATACTCCGGGCGCGAGGACCAAAGCGGCCCCAGCCGCCAGGCGGAGGTAATCCAAAGCAATACCAGCACCCCCCACCCGGCAACGGGGCCTGCCCACGAGTTGACGGCGGCATTCATGGTTTTCGGGGCGGTAGGGCGCCAGTCCGTTCCGTCCAGGGCAGGGCGCGGGCGCGCGCCAACGCCTGCTCCACCAGGGCTCTTTCTTCCGGCAACAACGGCGCCTCGCCCGCCCGTTCCAGGCAGTCGAGCGCCGCCTCCTTGCGGCCCGCGGCGGAGAGCAAAATCCCGTGATAAACCCTGATCACCGGCCGCTCCAAGGCCTGCCGGGGCAACCGCTGCAATACCATCAGGCCGTTGGTGGTCTGTCCTTGCAGATGCAGGGAAAAGGCGTAGGTGGTGGCGCAAAACTCATTTTGGGGCTGCTCCAGATACAACTGGCGGGCCAGGGCATGCGCCCGGTTGGTCTCACGCCCGGACAGCAGGCTGAGCGCCGCGTAATTATTCAAGATCAGCCAATGAGTCTGGCAGTCGCATAATCGCTGATAAAACCGCCACAAGGCCAGCGTGTCCCCTTGTTGCTCCAGCAGGGTGTGCCAGCGCAACACTTCATCCACGTCGCGACACAGCCAAGGCACCGCCAGTTCCGTGAGCGCTGGCAGCGCCTCGCGCCAGTCCCATTGCTGCGCCAGACGCGCGCTCTCCCACAACCAGGCCGGACGCTCACCGGCCACTTGCAGCAATTCCTCCCAGGTTTGACGCGCCTCGGCCTCGCGGCCCAATTCCCGCAACACCCGCGTTAACAGCAGCCGCCGCCGCCAGTCCTCCCGACCCCAATGCTGGCCGGCAAGCCACTGCCACAATTCCCGCCGGCGGCCGCCCTGGAGGTACACCGCAACCACCAGCGGCCGAAGCTCCGGATGTCCCTGCTGCGCTGCGGAGAGGCGCGACACGCCCTCCTGGGCCAGCGGGAGTTGCCCCGTTTCGAGGAGCCACTGCAAAAGAGCCGCCTGCCGTGCCGGATAGGTGGACACCTCCGCCCAGAGTGCCCCCACTCGCTCCGTCACGGCCTCCGGCGCAAACTGGCGCAGCGCCTCCAAATATTGCAATTGATCCCGAAAATCAGACCCCCTTTGCCGCAAGGCTCGCTGCGCCCAAGGTAACGCCTGGGCAGCCTGGTTCTCGCCCAGGTAATACTCGCGCAGGGAACGACACACAGAAAGCCCGTGCACCGGGTCATCGGCAAGGGCCTCCAGCCCCTGCGCGGCGGCGCGGGACACCTCTGCGTCCCGGGAAGCCAGGCGCACGGTCAGCCAGGCCACCTTCAAGGCCACGTCCTGGGGAGCCAGCCGCAAGGTCTCCTCATATTGGGCCTCCGCCCGCTGGGGCTGGCCGGTCTTGAGATAATACTCGGCCAGCAGTGCGCCATACACCCGATTCGAGCGCTCGGCAGGTGGAATGCTGAACAAGCCATTGCTGGCCAGCAAAAAGGGCGGGCGCTCATACCGCAAGGCCGTGCGCGCCAAGCCCAGACGGTCGTCCGTCGTGGCCGCCGGCTGGGACACCAACCGCCAGTACCACAAAAAAGCCGTGGGCGAATCTTCTTTTTCCGCCAGCCGGGCGATGAGGCGGGTGGCCTCGGGGTGTTGCGGTTGCAGTGCCAGCGCCTTCCGCAGCCGAAAAGCCGCTGCCGCCCTCTGCCCGGCCGCAGCAAGCTGCCCGGCCTGCCGCACAAATCGCTGCGCCTGCCATTCGTAGAGCACCGGCAGGACGGCGCGCTGGCCCAAAAACAAAGTCACCCCGATGCCCGCCAGCCAGGCCAGCCACGGGATAAGCCGCCCCCAAAAAGTCCATCGAATATGCTCCCACGACGGCCCCCATCCGGCCGCCCGCACCAGGGCATCCAAGCCCCGCCGCCCGGCGCGGCGCGCCGCCTCCTGGGCGGCCAGCAAGGCTTGATAAAGCCGGAACAACATGGCGGGCGCTTGTATGCCATGTGGCCGGGCCGGGCCGGTCCTGCCGCGGCCAGCCGGCACTCCTTACGCAAATTGATAGGGCTTGCGCGTCGAGCGAATCTTGAGATGGCGGTTGGCCTCGTTGTCCTTCACAAACTGCTCCTTCTTCGGATCCCACACCAGCTTGCGTTTCAACCGCACCGCCAGATCACTCAGATGGCACAAGATGTCCGCCTGCACCGAGTCCTCAATCGGGCAGACCGTGGGCTGCCGCGAACGCATGCACTCGATGAGGTTGCGCTGATGATGCGTGCTGCGATAGAGCGGCGTTTCATTGGGCCGCAACGGCTCCTGCACCGCTTTTTCCGGGTTGCTGAACACGCCACCGCGATACACATGCACCCAGCCCTCCTCGCCTTCAAAGGCCGTGCCGTGATCCACAATCTTGCCGTACCGCTGCTGCCAGTCGGAAAAATCGGTCATGGGCGTGGTCTCACTGTAACCGTTTTTCGTGCCGCGGTAGCGCAGCTTCACCCCGTTGGCAAACGTGAACCACACCTCCCACGCCACCGCCGTGTTGCAGGCTCCGGAGGTGGGAATCACCCCCTGGCCCTCAATCGTCACCGGCCCGTTCATCATCTCCGGCATGCCCCAGTACGCGATGTCCAGCGGATGCACCCCCCAGCCAGCGATGAAACCCAGCGCGTAATCGTAATTGAACCACCATGTCTTGTGCGATTTGGGCGTGTCAAACACCTTGCCCTCGGTGTAGGGCGTGAAGGGGGCCGGACCCAGCCACAAATCATAGTTCAGCCCGGGCGGCACCGGCACCACTTCGGTGGAGCCGCCGGGGCGGCTGGCGGAGCACCAGACGTTGATTTGCTTGAGCCGGCCGATGCGTCCGTTGCGCACGGCCTGCACCGCCGTGTGAAACTCACGGCTGGAGCGTTGCTGCGTGCCAAACTGGAAGATGATTTTGTTCTTCTGGCACCAGCGGCGCAAGAGTTGATCCTCCTCCAGGGACAGGCCCATCGGTTTTTCCAGGTACATGTCCTTTCTGGCTTTGGCGGCCGCCAGCGCCACCGGCACGTGCCAGTGATCCGGCGTGGCAATGGAAACCGCATCCACATCTTTGCGCTCCAGCACCGCCCGGTAATCGCCCGTGGTTTGCACCGCGTTATCGCGATAGTGCCCATTGACCTGCTGCACGGCGGCCTCGAGGTTGGGCTGATAAGGATCCGCCAGCAGGATGACCCGCACATCATTTTGCGCCAAAAATCCGCTCATCACGCCCCGCCCCTGCGGCCCCACGCCGATGCAGGCAAGCTGCACGCGGTTGTTGGGCGCACTTTGGCCGCGCAATGGAAAACTGACGATTTGCGGCGCCATGCCGGCCGCCGCGGCCAGCAACAAATTTTGCCGGATGAAACGCCGGCGATTCAGTTGGGATTTCATGGCGGCCATGCTGCCACCAGAAAGGAAACCGGTCAAAGCCAAACGCAGGGGCGGGGCCGCCAGCCGCCTCGCTGGCATTCCCGGCGGCCTCCCTCACAATTTTGACTTGTCACCCTGGCCGGTACATATTATATAAACCGCTGCGATAACGTACGCGGTCAAAGCGGGCGGCAACGCCTGCGACGGCTACGGGTGCCCGCGTGGCGGAATTGGCAGACGCGCTAGATTCAGGTTCTAGTGAGTAACATCGTACAGGTTCAAATCCTGTCGCGGGCACCATTTAATTTTACTAAACTTAAGCCCGGCAATTCTCTCGCGGGGATTGCTTTATCAGGCCGGCGGGCGGGTGGATCGCAGCAAGTGTCGCATGGCTGTTTCAATTCGACTGGCAGAAGCGCAAGATGCGGCCAAGTGGGTGGACCTCCTCCGGGCCACCTTGGGCGATGAATATCCCGCCAAAGAAGCCTACAACCCCGCCAGTGTCGCCGCCCAGCTCGACGCCCAATCCGGCAACGAAACCTGGATCGCCGAGGATGGCGACCAAATCCTCGCCAGCGCCACCGTCCTGCGGCCCATCGAGGGTAACATCAATCCCGTGGCCAACGTCGGCCGCAACCTGGCCCGCCCGGAGGCCTACAGCAACGGCGCAGCGGAGCTGCTGGTCCGAAGCCTGACGCAATTGCTCGACCAGCGGGGCCAGATGATTGTCGTCCGCATCCCCGCCAACGACAATCCGCAGCAAATCATTTACGAGCAAAACGGCTATGCCTGCGTCGGCTACCAGCCGCTCAAACACATCCTGCGCACCCGGCAGGGCGTGCTCTTTTACGTGCACTCCGCCAGCCCGGTCCTCACCTCACGCCAGCCCATCTCGGAATCCCTGCCACAAGTCAGCGACCTGGCCGCCCTGGTTTTTGAAAACCTGAACATCCCCAACCCGCTGACCGTCCGCGACGGCGCCACCGGCTATCCGTTGCAAACCGATATTCAAATCCACGAAAGCACCATCGAGGACTTTGAGTTGTGGAAAATGCAGGCCCGCGCCGCCAATCCCCTGCTGGAAGTCTCCAGTGGCGGCAACCGCGGCGCCGGCTTCCTGCGGCTCAACGCCGAGGCCCCCTGCAAGGCCATCCTCGGCCAGCGCGGCTCCCAAATCATCGGCGGCGTGGCCTTCTTCAATGATGAGCAGGATCGTTGCGTGCGCATCATGGACAGTTTCGCCACCGACGACCTGTCCACCGGCGCGCTCTTCCATCATGTGGTGCGCATCGCCCAGGAGCAGCTCAGCGCCGCCTACGTGGAGGTGGACATCCTGGCCAACTGCCCCAAGCTCCTCAAAAGCACCGAGCAACTGGGCTTTGTGCCCATCGCCTACCTGCCCGGTTTCTGCGTGATCAACAACCGCCCCTCCGACGTCGTCAAGTTGATCAAGCTCAACATGATGTACACCACCGAAACCGCCGCGCTCACCGCCCAGGCGGCCCGCATGGTCAAGGTGGTGGACACCAATTTCCAGGACCAGAAAATCGGCGTCGCCATCATCAACCTGCTGCGCACCCTGCCCATCTTCGCCGGCCTGGGCGACGGCGAGCTGCGCAAGATCGCCCGTCTCTTCACCCAGAAGCTTTATCGTCCCGGCGAGCGCGTCTTCAACAAGGGCGACGCCGGCAGCGAGGCTTACATTGTCATGCGCGGGCAGATTGACATCTGCCTCAATGAAGAATCGCGCCCCATTGCCACGGTCAACAGCGGGCAGGTGTTTGGCGAGCTGGCCTTCCTGGACGGCTCACCCCGCACCGCCATGGCGGTGGCCTCGCAGGCCAGCATCCTCCTCGTTGTTCAACGTCAGGCCTTCAACGAGCTGGTGCAGCGGGAGCCGCATCTGGGCATGGTGGTCATCCGCAACATCGCCATTGACCTCTCCAACAAATTGCGCCGGGCCAATACCGCGCTCTCGCCGGCGAAGAAATAATCGCGTCCCCTCGCGAGGACGCCCTTGATTAGCAAGTTGGGAAAAGCCCACGAAGAAGGCGCACTCTGTCTCCCACCCTCATCCCGGCCTGCCCTTTGCCAAGCCCGCCTCAGCCGTCAGACACACTGCGCCCCTTGCGCCTCATCGGCTGAAGCTTGAGACACCGGCCCGCGACTCCCTTGCCCTCCGTCTGCGGCTACTCCAAATCGTCCACAAACGCCCAGTCGGGATTGCGAAGAATGGCGTTTTCGCCCGGGCCAATTTCATTCCACGACGTGATGACGAACAAACTCTGCGGCCCCTTGCGCGCCAGGTCTTCGTCATAGTGGAAATTGAAGTGGCCGTTCATGAAAACCGTGGCGGTCACACTGGCGCCAATAAAGTCTTGCGTGTCATTCCCACCCCCGCCCAGTTTGAAGTCGGCGTTGGGCGCGTAGATGGTGCCGATAAAGGAGCCGTTGCCCTGGATGGTGAGCGATTTGTTGCTGGGAAGACCATAATAACCAAACGCATGCGCGCTGCCGTTGAGGTTGACCACGCCCTGCCCGGCAATCTTGGCGCTGCTGCCCGCCATGTAAACCTTCAGTGAACCCCGCGGGCCAATGGTGATGCCGCCCTTGCCGGTAAAATCCATGCTGTTCTGCACCAGCACCCGGACATCGCCCACCACATAAACACTGCCGCTCAGATTCGCCACCACATAATCGCCCGAGTCAAATACCATGTCATAAGTGGCCGTGGTGATCGTCACATTGGTGGAGGTGGGAATTTGGTACGTGTACGATTCCGGCACCTGATAGGAGTACTGATAGGTATTGTACGCGTAGGCCCCGTTATAAGTGAGCCGATAAGTGTAGGTTTGATACACATAAGAGGAAATGGCCTGATAGTCCTGGTACCATCCTTTGGGGTTGCTGTTTTTGTAATAGCGGGTGACCTCCCCCACATACGTCCCCGGATACGGCGGCTGCCAGGGCCCCGGATCACTGTTTTTATCCGGCATGGGCGAGTTGGGATAAGGCACCGTCGTGGCCGAGGTGTTCGTGCGCAACACCACAAAGGTGCCATTGGTGGGCAGCGCCACGTTGGTCACGGTGGTGATGTTGGTCACCACCGCCACCACATTGGACGGCAGCGGGCTGGGCAGCACACTGGATACCACCACCACCGTGGCTGTGCTCACCGGCCCGACGGCGTTGGTGGGATATTCCGTGCTCGTGCGGGCCACCAACGACGTGATCACCCCGCCCGGCGGCAACGGACTCGGCAAGGCATCTGTGGTGATGACGCCATAGTTGGTGGTGATCGGCCCGGCCGGCAGCGGACTGGGCAGCGTGGGGGTGGTCACCGTGGTCATGCCGTAGGAGATGTTGGTGGTGGAGATGGCCACATTCAGCCGCGGGCTCTTGCCGGAGGTAAATGGCACCTGCACATCCGGGAAATCCATGTTCATGTCATCGGTAAACCGTCCGGGTTCAATGCCCTTATTGCCACTCAGCACCCACGCCTTGGTGCCGATGCTGCTGTTGGGGCCGGTGGTAACCTGCCCACCGGGGCCGGTGGCCACCCGCCCCATGATGTTGGCGTTGCCCGCGTCGAACACATTCCCGCCGGAATTGGTGGCCACATCCCCATTATCGTTGCGCTTGTTCTTGTCGTAGCGCCCGTTGGTGCTGAAGTTCGGATCCGCCGAGTCAAAACTGTCGGAACTCACGTTGTTGCCATTCAGATTGATGCTGCCCTTGGCCACCATGCCCCGCGCAAACAACGGGCCGCCCCGTGTGTTCACCCGCACGGTGCGATACACATAGGTGCGATTCTTCCATCCCGCCGTCCCCGCCTGCCCCAGCAGCGTGGGCGACTGGGTGTTGGCCCCAAACAAAATCGGCGCCGGCGCCCAGGCCGTGCATTCGATCACCGGCCGCGCCGTTGGCGTGATGGCCACCATGTAGCGGCAGTCCCCCAACCAGCGCTTGCGCACCGCATATCCGTACTCATTCCGCCAGCCCTGGGTGAAAAGGTTGGTCAGGCCGTTCTTGTTCAGATGCGCCAGCGCCTCCTCAATTCCCGCCTCAATGATGGGGATGGTGCTGTTCCACGTCTGCGAGCGCACCACCGAGCGATTCTGCGCGCTCACCAGCGTGAGGTAACTGGCCAGACTGAAGCCAATGATGGCCGTCACCACCATCGTCACCAGCAACGCGCTGCCGCGCGCCCGGCTGGAGGAAGGATGTCTCGTTCTCATAGTCGCCTCACATTTGCTTAGTAGCGCGTGGCCTGTTGTTTGCGGATGATGACCCGCGCCGTCTGCACACTCTCCGTGTTGTAGCGCACCCCCAGCAACCGCCGCGAACACACCCAACTGATATCAATGGCCTTGCCTTCAATCACATCATTCGAGGGCACCAAATCAAACGTCCCCGGCGTCGTGTTGCGCTGAAACATCCGAAACTCCAGTTCATCGCACTCCGTCAGCAGCACCTTGCGATCATTGCCCTTGAGGCGGACCAGCGTGCGCGTCACGGGGCTGTACTCAAAGGTCAGCTCCGTGCCGTCCCCGTCAATGAACACCACCTTGTTCGAGCTGAAGTACTCCACATTGTTCACCTGCCGGATGTCCCGGGTCAAAATGTCCAGCGCCGTGCGGCTCCGGTTATCCAAATCCACGTAATTGGCCAGCGACGCAAAGCTGCGCCCGGTGTACAGCGTCAGGCTCGCCAGCGCCGCCATCGTCAGGCCGCCGATCGCCATCGCAATCAGAATCTCCGGCAGCGTGAAACCGCGCCGGCGGAGGCTGAAAAAGGAGTTAGAACACATAATTTTGCATGCCGTTGCGGGCGACATAGCTGCGCATGGTGCGCACGCGCGGCACCCCGCCGTTGGTCCAGGTCAGCGAAATGGTCACCAGCCGCAGTTCATCATCGTAATTGGTCCGCAAATCCACGTTGCTCACCGTCAACGTCCCATAGTAGGTGATTCCCCGATTGCTGAGGCGTTTGGGGTAAAAATCCTCCGTGAAGGTGGCGGGCACGTCCACGCCATTGGTCACCTGCTCCCAGGTCTTGATGCGCAAGGTCTCCATGCGCTCCACCAGAATTTGCGTGGCCCGCAGGTTCTCCCGCGCCAGTTGAATCACCTGCACGCCCGCCGTGATGCCCGCATAGAAACTGACAAACGAAATGCCAATAATGGCGGTGGCCACCATGATCTCCACCAGCGAATAGGCCGCTGCCCAACGATGTCCGCCGCCCCTGCCGCGCCCGGCTTGTTGTGCCTGAACTTTCATGTTGCCTTTGCAGAGTTAAAAAGAGCAATTGGGTTGCCGCAGATGAGGCGGTCCTTCGTCCGCCTCCCGGCAGCAGACAAAAAACCCGTTGATTACAAGCTAGTTAGAACAAAAGAAGTTCGCTAGGGACGTGCGGAATATTTTATGTCCCTAGTCCGGTAGGGTCTTCAGGACTTAGCGCCCCCCGGCCTGATGCTGTACAAAAATCGCGGCGGCCTGGCTGCGACGATTGATCTGCAGTTTCTCCATGGCATTGGCCAGGTAATTTTTCACCGTCTTGTCGCTCAGTCCCAGCGCCAAACCAATCTCCTTGTTGGTCTTGCCTTCGGCCACCAGCGCCAGCACGCGTTTTTCCTGGGCCGAAAGTTGATCCAGCGGCGTGGGAGCCTGGTGCAGGGTCCCCCGCTTGAGCTGCTCAAACACCCGCCGGGTCACGGCCGGATCGAGGATGGACTGGCCCGCGTTCACTTTTTCAATCGCCGCCACCAGTTCATCCGGGTGCACATCTTTCAGCAGAAAGCCATCAGCCTCCACCATCACCGCTTGCATCAACACTTCATCGTCGCTGTAGGAGGTCAAAAACAGGACACGACTGTCCAAATTATGTTGGCGCATCTGCCGGCACGCGTCAAAACCCGTGCCATCGGGCAGACGCACATCCATCAACACCACATCCGGCCTGAGCCGCACGGCTTCCTCCACCCCCTGCACCACACTGGCCGCCTCTCCCACCAGCGCAATCTGCGGATAACGCCCCAAAACCGCGCGCAAACCCACCCGCACCAGCTCGTGGTCATCCACCACCAACACTCGAATTGGCGAGGTTTCCATAGTGCTCATCTAGACAAACTCCATCTGTGGCCCTTTTCGGCCGCTTTGTCCAGCCCGGAAAAAAACGGGCCGGATGACCCATTAAGGAATAGACGCGCTGAAATCCTGGTCCACCCGGCGGGCCTGACACTCGTAAAGGCCAGCTCCAGAGGCTTCTCCGCCATCCGCGCCTTTCCACCTTGCGCCTGCCGTCATCGCTTTGCCCGGGACAGTGTCAGCCATCTACCCGAAATTTTTTGGGGTTTTTCCTACAAGCCGGTGGGATGATCCAGAAACACCCACGGCACCTTGAAGCGGCGGGAAAGCGCTTCAGCCAGCGCCTTGACCCCGAAAGTCTCCGTGGCGTAATGGCCCGCGTAGAGCACATTCAGGCCGCATTCCTCCGCCAGTGCATACGTCCAGTGTGGGCCTTCGCCGGTAATAAACGTGTCCACGCCCTCCGCCGCCGCCAATTTAAGTTCGCCACCCGCGCCCCCCGTGACCAGCCCCACCCGCCGGCAAATTTCCGGCCCGCCGGGTATGACCTTCACCGGTCCTCCCACCACCCGCTCCACCTGCCGCACCAAATCCAGGAGCGGCAGGCGCAGTCGGGTCTCCAGCCCGAGGCACTGATTTTTCCACTTGAAGAAGGGCGTGCATTTGCGCCATCCCAAGGCGCGGGCCAGGCGGGCGTTGTTGCCCCACTGCTCATGCATGTCCAGCGGCAGATGCGCGCTGTACACCGCCAGATTGTGCTCCAGCAACAGCCGCAGCAGCTCCCGCCGGCGGCCCGTCCAGGGCACGGTAGCCCCCCAAAACAAGCCGTGATGCACCACCAGCAAATCCGCCTCCGCCTTAATGGCCAGCTTCACCGTGGCCAGGGAGGCATCCACCGCCGCCGCAATGCGGCGCACGCGGCCGTCATTCTCCACCTGCAACCCGTTGTGGGCGCCCTCATAATCCTGAATCGTGTCCAGGCGGAGCTCCCGATCACAAAAATCCACGATGGCCTTCAAGGATGCTATTGCCATGCCCCCAATCTACCGCAACCCGGCCAGACCCGGCGAGCGAACAATCGCCTCCGTCGGCTTTGCGGTTGCCAGCGCCCCGCCCAACGGCTAAGAAACTCCCATGCGCTGGCCCGCTGATTATCATACGCACAACGCCTTGTGCCGCCACGCCGCCGGTGCCCCGTGGGAATACGCCGCCCGCGCTGTGGCGCTGGGACTTCAGGAAATCGGCTGCTCCGATCACGCCCCCCTGCCCCAGGACGACTTCGACAACTGGCGGATGTACCAACGCCAGCTCGATGAATACGTGGCCGCGGTGGAGGAGGCCCGCCAACGCTTCCCGCAACTGACCATCCGCCTGGCCTTGGAGGTGGATTTTATTCCGGGACAGGAGGATTGGATCCATCAACTGGCCGCGCGCCATCCCTGGGATTATTTCATCGGCTCCGTGCACTACGTCGCCGAGGGCTGGGACGTGGACAATCCCAACAAAATGGACGAGTGGGCCAACCGCTCTGTGGACGCCGTGTGGGAAGAATACCTGAACCGCCTCCAAGCCTCCATTGGCAGCGGCTTGTTTGACATCATTGGCCACTGTGATTTGCCCAAAAAATTCGGCCACCGGCCCCAGAAGGACTGGTTGCCGCGCTACCGAGAAATTATGCACGCCGCCGCCGCCGCCAATGTGGCCATTGAAATCAACACCGCCGGCTGGCGGAAGGACTGCCGCGAGCAATATCCGGCGCAGGCCATTCTCACCGCGGCCCGCGAGGCGGGCGTCGCCCTGACTTTTGGCTCCGACGCGCATGCACCCGCCGAGGTGGGCGCCGGTTGGACGGAGGCCATCGCGCTGGCAAAAGCGGTGGGCTACACCCATTGGCGGCAATTTTGCCGAAGAAAACCCCAAGCCATTCCCCTTGAATGAATCAGCCGCCCCCTCGTGGGGCAACCGGCAGACTGTGAATATGAAAAAAACGATAAAGCGCACTCCAATCGGCGGAATGAGTCCCGCGGCCCTCGTATTTGTAGGCACAGTGGTGCTCATGGCCGTGTTGATCTGGTGGCTGCGGCGCCCCCCTACCTCTCCCACCCAGACCGGGGTGCCGCTGGTGGTGTATTGTGCGGCCGGCTTGAAACCGCCCATCGAGGAAATCGCCCGCCAATACCAGCAACAGTACGGCGTGGCCGTGCAGCTTCAATATGGCGGCTCGCAAACCCTGCTGGCCGCCCTGGAAGTGGCCCGCCGCGGTGACCTGTACCTGCCGGGGGATGATTCCTTCATCCAATTGGCCCGGGATAAAGGACTGGTGGCGGAAACCATCCCCCTGGCCCGGATGCAGGTCATCCTGGCCGTGGCACGGGGCAATCCCAAAAAGATCCACCGGCTCGAGGACTTGCGCACCCTTCCCGTCACCCTCGCCCAGGCAAGTCCGGAGGCCACCGCTGTCGGTCGGCTGACCCGGCAGGCCCTCGAGAAAGCCGGCTGTTGGGAGGCCGTGGCCGCCCGCACCCGGGTGTTCAAGCCCACGGTCAATGACGTGGCCAACGACTTGAAGCTTGGCACGGTGGATGCCGGGTTTATCTTTGATGCCCTGCTGGCACAATACCCCGAACTCGAGGCGGTGCCGGTGCCCGAACTGGAGGGCTGCACCGCCACCGTCATGGTGGGCGTGCTGACCTCCAGCCAGCAACCCACGGCGGCCCTACGCTTCGCCCGCTACCTGGCCGCGCGCGATCGCGGAACGCCCATTCTGGCCAAACATGGTTACCGCGCCACCGGCGGCGACCCTTGGAGTGAAACCCCCGAGCTGACCCTCTACGCCGGCGCCATGCTGCGTCCGGCCATCGAAAAAACTATTCAGGAATTTGAGCAGCGCGAGGGCGTCAAGGTCAATCGCATCTACAACGGCTGCGGCATCCTGGTGGCCCAAATGAGGGCCGGCCAACGGCCGGATGCCTACTTTGCCTGCGACAAATCCTTCCTCACCATGGTGGCCGACTTGTTTGCCGAAGGCGAAGACATCTCGTCCAACCCCATCATCATCCTGGTGCCCAAAGGCAACCCCAAGGGCATCCGCGAATTGCGCGACCTCGGCCGCCCCGGCCTGCGGGTGGGCGTGGCCCATGAACAGCAGTCCACCCTGGGCGCCTTGACCCGTACCTTGCTCCAGAAGCATGGCCTGTACGACCTCATCCGCCCCAATGTCAAAGTGGAATCGGCCACGGGCGATTTTCTGGTGAATCAGTTGCGCGCCGGCTCGCTGGATGCCGTGATTGTGTATGTGAGCAACGGCGCCCTGGTCAGCCAGGAAACCGTTTCCCTCCCGATCCCTCTACCCGAGGCCTTCGCCATCCAGCCCTATGCCGTGGGCAAGGAGGCCCGCTACCCGCAACTGGCCACGCGCCTGCATGAACGCATCCGTGCGGCGGAATCCCGGCAACGCTTCATAGACCTGGGGTTTGGCTGGCGGCTCGGCCCCAACCCCGTGGAACCCAAAATGCCGCCCCCGCCCCCGCCCCCGCCCTGACTGCCGGGAAGGTGTATGCCCCCGGCTGGGCAGGCCGTTCTTTCCCGCGGGCCGGCAGGCCAACGTCCAGAGGACGCTTGAGCGCCGCCACGGCTGCGGTATAATAAAGGCAGCGTATGCCAATTTACGAATTTCATTGTGAAAAGTGTGGCAAGGACAGCGAGATCCTGGTGCGCTCGGCGCAATGGGAGGGCACCCTCTGCCCGCATTGCGGTTCGACGCGCCTGAGCAAGAAACTTTCGGTGTTTGCTTCAGCCACCACCGGCAGCAGCTCCACCGGGGGCGGGGATAGCGGTTGCGGCGGCGGCGGCTGTGCGTGTGCCTGCCGGGGAGGGGCGCACCGTCATTAAACGAAAAGGCTGGCCCGGCCCTGACGCCGGGCGTAAGCTCAGCCGGTGATGCCCCCAGCGGACAGCAGTAGCGGTGAGGCGGCCTCGGCCGTGGTGCTCATCGTGGAGGATGATGACATCATCCGGGATTTGCTGTGTTCGCTGGTGCGGCAGATGCACCTTACCCCCCTGCCGGCCTGCAATGGCCTGGAGGCGCTGGAGGCGCTGGAGTTTCAGCGGTTTGATCTGGTGCTGCTGGACCTCGCCATGCCGGAGTTCGACGGCTACGATGTCCTCCAGCGCATCAAAAATGATCTGCGCCTGCGCCGCGTCCCGGTGATTGTGCTTTCCGGCATGACCGATGTGGAGACGGCCATCCGCTGCATCGAGATGGGGGCGGATGATTTTCTCACCAAGCCGATCCAAACCACCCTCCTCAAAGCGCGCATCCGCACCTCCCTGCAGCACAAGCGGCTCTATGACATGGAGGCGGATTTTCTGCGCCGGCTCGAGCAGGAGCAGGAACGCAGCGAGCGGTTGTTGCTCAACATCCTGCCCTCCTCCATCGCCCAACGCCTCAAAGAGGGCGAGGAACACATCGCCGAGCATTTTCCGGAATGCACCGTCATGTTTTCGGATTTGGTGGGCTTCAGCCGGCTGGCCAACCGCATCACCCCGGCCGAGCTGGTGCAGGTGCTCAACACCATCTTCAGCGCCTTTGACCAACTGGCCGACAAGCACGGGCTGGAGAAAATCAAAACCATCGGCGATGCCTACATGCTGGTGGGCGGCGTCCCCACCCCACGCCCGGATCACACCGAGGCCGTGGCGGAGATGGCGCTGGAAATGCAGGAAGTCATGCGCACCATGCACACCCGCACCGGCCATCTGCTGCAAATGCGCATTGGCATCCACACCGGCCCCGTGGTGGCGGGCATTATTGGCACCCGCAAATTCTCCTACGATCTCTGGGGGGAAACGGTGAACATCGCCAGCCGCATGGAATCCACCGGCCGCCCCGGGGTCATCCAGGTCAGCGCCGCCACCGCCGAGCGCCTCCAGCACAAATACCAGTTCGCTTCCGCCGGTACGGTGGACGCCAAGGGCATCGGGCCGGTGCCCGCTTATTTGCTGCTGGGCCGGCTGGGCGCCGGGGCTTGAGGCGGCCCGCCCGGAGCCGCCGCCGGAGGGGCATTGGTGAGCGGGCTTAGGTTGACCAACCCCACGGTTTCATCACTGATGAAAAACCCCGAACCCCACCCCAGCCGCGGCAGGTAAAGGCCCTGAAAAGCCGTGCGTTTGCGTGTCACCGGATGCACAAACGCGCCCTCAAACATCCCCGGCGCGGCTTCCATCCGCAGCTCCATTTTTTCGTACGCCGCCAGGGCAAAGCGCGGGCGCCCCCGTTCATCCTGCTCCAGAATGCTGCCCAAAGGCTCCGGCAATTGCCCCCCCATGAAGGTGAGCACGGCCTGCGCGGCGCCCAGCCCCTGGCTGCCGGGCCGGTTTGGCTCCACACGCTGCCCGCATACCACCAACTGGCCGGCAGCGCCCTCAGGAAGCAGCTTGTCCTTCGGCGATGCGGCTTTGAACCAGACCAACTGGCCCGTGACGGGCACCGGCTTGTTGATGTCCACTTGACACCATCCCAGCAACGCGCCACGGCCCCCATACAAGGGCAGGTAAATGGGGCACCGGCCATCTTCCAGCACGGCGAAGGCGCCTTCCAACGGGGTGTTGTCGCTCAACCGTCCGGCAAGGGTGAGCTGATGCGGCGGACTGAGCCGCAGCGTCAACCAGCCGTCGCCCTGCACCTGGGGCGGCAGACCGCGAGGAATCAACACGGCCGCATAAGTGCCCGCCGGGGCCTGCGCCGGCAGCGTGCCGGCAGCGCGCAGCGCGGTCAGGGGGGAGGTCCAGTCCCCGGCCCGCACCCAACCCAGCAGGGCGTTGGTGGGAGCCTCCGGCAGCCGGTGGGTCAGGCTGACTTCAAAGCTGAGGGTGGTTTCGCCGCTTCGTGCCAGGAGCTGGCGGGCGCGGCCCTCCGCATCAAACTGGCCGCGCAGGGAATGCATCTGGCCATTCCAAAAAAGATGGCCCTGGAGGCGGCCTTCCACGTCCACCTCGAATTGGGCCAGGCCGCTGTTGTCCATGCCCACGGCCGTGGGCACCCAGGCCAGACCGTCGTAGCGGCCCTGACGAACAATAAACGGCCCCGGCTCGAACACGGCCTCCAAGTTCACGTTGGAGCGCAACAGCAAATGCACCTCCGGGTCGCCTGAAGCCAGGCTCCCGCGCCATCCCGCAAACCGATGGCCGGGCGCAGGCCGGGCCTGCAGGCTGAGGGTTTTCCCCGCAGCGTATTTGCGGCCGCGCGTATCGGGCGTCACCGTCCCGGAGCCGGACACCGCCACACTGACCGTCAGCCCGGGGCGCTCGGCGAGAGCAGGCGGGGCTGGCTCGGTGGATTCTTTGGGCGCAGTGGTTTTCGGGATAAAATTGGCGATCAGCACCAGATTGCTGCGCATGACAAACTCCAGCGTGGCCTTCTCGGAATTCACTCCGCCCGTCCAGCGGGCAAAAGTCCAGCCACGCTCCGGTTTGGCGGTGAGGGTGTAGGTGCGGCCGATCTCGAGCAGTTCCCGCGAAAGATTGGGCGTGACCTCCCCCTGGCCCAGAATCTGCAACAGCAGAGGACTGGCCAGCACATAGTCGCACTGCACTTCCACCCAGTCGGAAACCAGGCCGGCCAGATCCACGGCACGCACGCGCACACGATGCGCCCCGGGCGTGACTTGCTGGCGGATGGTCCATTCCCCCAACCCCTCGGCGGCTTGCAGCTCGCCCTGGTCCAATTGATACTCCACCCGCGCCAGCCCCTCGTTGTCCCGCGCCGTGCCGGTGATCACCAACAGGGGATTGGTCAGGCGGGTCCTGGGCTCGGGCGAGCGCAAGGTGATTTTGGGCGGCGTGCGATCGTTGCGAATGCGCTCGCTGGGCGGGCGCCGCGGCGGTGGCACCGGTTTGACCACCACGGTTTCATTGCTCAGAATCAGCTCGCGCGGCGTGCTGCTGAGATCCGTAAAGCGAATTGGCGGCGGCGTGGCGCGGTTGGTAAAGGTGGGCTGGCGCACCGGCGGCAGGATGACCTCCGGTTCTTCCGGCGGAGGCGGGGGCGGCGGCAGGGTCGCCGCAATGGCCGGCGGCCGGCCCTCCGGCGCCAGGGAGCCGGTGCGCCGCACGTTGGCGCGGAACAGCGGCCAGGGCGTTGACGCCAGACCGGCATCGGCCTGCACGGCGTAAAAACGCCCATCCCATCCGCCGAAATACAACACACCATTGGTGGTGAGCAGCGGCGAGCTGCTGATGGCGTCGCCGGTGGCCAGCGCCCATTTCTTTTTGCCCTGCGCATCCAGGGCGTAAAAACGCCCGTCATACGAGCCGAAATAAATCGAGCCGTCCGCCGCCACCGCGGGCGTGCTGCGAATCCAGCCCTCCGTGGCAAATTCCCACAAGGTGCGCGCCTCCGGCGACACCGCGCGCAGCTTGCGATCATCCGAACCAAAAATGACCACGCCATTGGCGGCGAGCACCGGCGAGCCGCGCACCGGGCCGCCGGTCCGCACTTCCCAGAGCCGCTCGCCGAAGGGACTTACCGCATGCAAGTATTGGTCATTGCTGCCAAAATATACGTTGCCCTGCGCGTCAATCGCCGGCGAAGAGCCAATTTTATCCCCGGTATCCACGTACCACCGGCGCGAGCCATCCGGGTTCACGGCGTAAAAATTGGTGTCATACGACCCAAAATAAAGCACCCCGGCGGCGCTGATGGCCGGGGAGGAAATGATGTTGCCGTTGGCGGGAAAATCCCACTTCCGCAAACCCGCCGGCTCAATGGCAAACAAAGTGCCAAACACCGAGCCCGCGTACAACACGCCCTCCGGTCCCAGCGCCGGCGAGCTGACATAGCCGCTGCCCGGCATCACGCGCCATTTCTCCTGCCCGTTGGGCAGCAACGCATAGATCAGCCGGTCCGTCCCCGCCAGGTAGATGACGCCGTCCGGCCCCACCACCGGCGTGGCCGCCACTGCCCCGGAGGTGCGAAATTCCCATTTCTTCTGGCCGTCCGGCCGCAACGCATACAACGCGCCGTTGTCGGCGCCAAAATACAGCGTGCCATCCGGCCCCTGGGCGGCCGACGACTGGATTTTCACCCCCACGGGAAACGTCCACAACACCTCGCCGGGCACGGCCGCCGGCGCGGCAGGCAGGCCGGCCAGCAAGGCGAGTCCGACCCCCAGGCATCGTCCCAAATGCCGCATCACATCCAGATTGCGTTGGCTCATGCGCTGACCTTGTTCCATCACCAATCCATGCCCATCCAAACCAGCGTGCCCACCGGCAGCAAGTCAAAAAGCAGCAACAAATCCTCCGTGCCCACATGAATGCAGCCATGCGACGCCGGCCGCCCCAGGGCCAGGGGATCACTGAACCCGTGCAGGTAAATGTAGCGCCGGAAGCTGTCCACCGTCCCCCCCTGGTTGACGCCCGGCTCCAGTCCGGCCAGCCAGAGGATGCGATGCACGATCCGCGCCTGTGGCTGGCCCTGCCATGTATAACCGCACATCTGCCGCGCCTTGAACACGGCGCCCACCGGCCAGCCGCCGCCGATTTTGGCGGCGATCCGATGCAGCCCCAGGGGCGTTTGATTCGAGTTCTCCTGCTGTCCCACCCCAAAGCGCGAAGTGGAGATCCGCATCTCCCGCACCTGCATCATCTCAGGCCGCGGCAGCCCCCCGCGCCGCCACGGCACCCGCACATACAGGCGCATCCGCTGCCGGCGCACGCTGACGGCCAGGGCGTACTCGGTGGGCAGCACGCCACGCCTTTCGCAGGCGCGTTCAAAGGCCGCCGGCAGGCGGTTCCAGGCCAGGTGGTTCATGCCTCCAAAATGGCCACCGCCGCGGCGTATTGGGTGGTATGGGTGAGGCTGATCAGCACCTGCCGCCCCCCACGGGTGGCCAGCAACACCAGCCCTTCCTCGTGCAACGTGATAAACGGCTCGCCCGAGGGCCGCCGCTCCACCTCGATGGCCTGCCAGCTTAATTGCGCGCCAATCCCCGTGCCAAACGCCTTGGAAACCGCCTCCTTGGCGGCAAACCGCGCCGCCAGATGCGGCCCGGGATGCTTGAAGCTCAGGCAATAGGTAATTTCCGCCGGCCGAAGTATCCGCTGTAAAAACCGCTCCCCAAACCGCTGGTAGGACTGCTCTATGCGGGCAACTTCAATAATGTCTATGCCCACCCCCAGGATCATGCCGCACCGCCTCCTGCCGGATAATCCCGCATGGCGGCCAGCATCTCCTTCACTGCGGCCGGCAGGCCCACCATGACCGCGCGGCTGATGATGCTGTGCCCGATGTTCAACTCCACCAGATGCGGCACCGCATACAAATCGCGAATGTTTTGGTAATGAATGCCGTGGCCCGCATTCACCCGCAAACCCGCCCGGTGGGCCAGCTCGGCGGCCTGCCGCAGCCGCTCCACTTCCACCCTCCGCGTCGCCGGATCAGGCCATGCCTCCGCAAAGGCGCCTGTGTGCAGCTCCACAAATTGCGTGCCCGTTTCGGCCGCCGCCTCCACCTGCGCGGGATCCGGCGCAATAAACAGGCTGACCTCAATCCCCGCGTCATTCATCCGCTGGCGGGTCTCCTTGATCGCTTTCCGTTGCCCCACCACATCCAGCCCCCCCTCGGTGGTCACCTCCTGACGGCGCTCGGGCACAAGGCACACAATGTCCGGCTTCAGCCGCAGCGCAATGCCGATGATCTCCGCCGAGTTGGCCATCTCCAAATTCAGCCGGGTGGTCACGATTTCCCGCAGTTTCCAGACATCCCGGTCCTGGATGTGCCGCCGGTCTTCGCGCAAATGCGCCGTGATGCCATGCGCCCCCGCCTGCTCACACAGGCGGGCGGCCTCCACCGGATCAGGCTCGCCCTGTCCGCGGCCCCGGTAGCGGGCCTCCCGCACCGTCGCCACATGATCAATGTTCACTCCCAGCTTGAGCATGGTGTTACTTGGGCACTGGCGCCTTGGGCGGCGGTTTTTGCAGCTTGCCGAAATCCGCGGGCTGGCCCCACAAGTCCAGCGCCCGCGCCAGCAGATTCAATTCGAAACCCGTCAGCCCCACCGGCCCGCGGCGCACAAAGTTCATCTTCTGCGGCGAAACAAACGTAATTTCCGTCACCGTGTTGCCCAGCAAGGGGGCCGCCGCCTGCAGCCACGCCTGCCCCGGCAGATTGGCCGGCACCTGCCGCACCTCGCTGAACAATGGCAGCAACTGAAACCACTGCCGCCAACTGTTCACCCGTTGCTCGGTGATTTCCCAACTGTAATACACCAGGTTGGGCCGGTTGCTCACCTGCGCAAACAGCTCCGGCGGCGCGTTGGTCCCCACCGCCGGCGCGGGAAACATCTGCACCCACACAAACTCGCCCTCGGCCGTCCGCGTGGCCTTCAGCAACGGCGACATCAATGGCAGCCCCTGCCACAGCAGCTCCGCCCGGTTGCTGACCCAGAAAAAGTCCCCCACCTTGTTGCCCCCGATGAGCTGGTAGGCCACCGCCGGCAGCTTGTTGGCCAGCCGCGTCACCGTGTTCGTCGCCTCGTCCATCCGCGCCGCCGCCTGCACCAGCAATGGCATGCCCGACTGGCTCCAGCCATACACCTGATTCGGCGCAGTCTTCAGCTCCAGACCCTGAAACCACCGGGTCTTGCTCAGCCACGGTGCCACCCCGTTGGCCGCGGTAAAGCTTACCAGCGGCTCATGGATGAGAGGCCGCGGAATGCGCCACGCCTCCGGCTTCCACGCCACCGCCCGGGCAAATTGAAGCGTCCCCTGCACCCGCACATCCTCGCCCTTCGTGGAAAACTCCAAATCAGCCTCCGGCCACTCCGCCTCCACCGGCAGGCCCAGCGCCGGAGCCAGTGCCCCCCCATTGAACCGTGCCTGCAACCACACGTCCTGGGCCAGCGCCGGGGCTTTGCCGGATTTAACCTGTGCCGTCCAACGTTTCACCGCTCCGGCCGCGTCCGCCCCCCCGGCCGCCACCAACCACGTCCCCTCCTCTCCGTAGACCAGTTGCGCGCCGGCAGACGACTTGAGGGAATCCAACGTCTGTTTCCACACCCCGCGCCGCTCCGGGGGAAGCCGCGTGGCCACCACCGTTTGCCGCTGCACCGCCTGCCCTCTGACCTCCAGCCATCCGCCATACTGCCACCAGTCACTCACCAGCGGACGCAATTGCGGCGCCGCATTGGTGGAGACTCCCAGATTGAAAACCGCCGGCCCCAGCCGTGCCACCTTCGCGGCCACGTCCTCCTCCCACTGCCGCGCCGCCGGAAGCGCCTCCGCCTTCAACAGCCGGCTGCCGGCGGCCATTTTCTGCAGCGCCTGCGCCCCCGCAAAATGCACCTGCGCCAGGGGACCCTCCGCCGCCTGCGTTAATTGCACGTTCACGGCGAACCACACCGCGCCGGCCGCCATCGCCCATGCCATTGCTTTCGTCATAAATCTCGCCTGTTCATTGCCAAAGAACCGCAATAAACGCAACCAAATTGCCTTCCCCCCACACTCTCGCCAGCCCACGGCCTCCCCCATCTCAAACCCACCTCCCGCCAGTCACCAAAAACACACCTCCCATCCCAACAACGCCTGAGAGAATTCCCCCTTCCCATAACAATCTAAACCTTTAGTTGCCATCCTCTCCATTGCCCGCACGCAAGACGTGCATATTCCCCCCCCCCGGCGCCCCGCCCGCTGCAGATTCACCGTCACAGTGGCCGCGCCGTGGGCGCTCCCGTGGATGTTCACAAAACCCGGCACGCGGGACGCTTGCGCTCCCCGAGACCGAGAGGGAAGGCAGAGTGGGAAATGCAAAATGCAAAGTGCAAAACCGGAGAATTGTCGCAGGCGAGGGTGCAAAACGGTGGGCATCAGTTCTATTGTTAATCCCTGCCGGATTAGTTTGGCTTCGGTGGGGACGAAGCCTGTTTGATGACGTGAAAACTTAGGAGACCTGCCGCGGGGGGCACTTAGAGCGAGCTGGTCGATTGGGGCTGGACGGTCGCCAACATCCCGGTGATGGCTCTCGACCCCGACCAGCTTTGGGAATACGATCCGGCCACCCCCAAGTATTACCTCGACCGGCATCGTAAACTACCGCCCGAAGTCGCCGCCGTGGTCAACCAGACCGAAGCAGCAGCTACGGCGGCTAAAGGATCGTCAACCTCGGCATCACCGTGACCGCCATCGCGCCGATCCGTGTCCGGCGGCTCAGATGCACGATCCTCTTGACTAGGCGGTCAAGAGGCTTCGTCTGCGATCACGCGCCCTGGATGGGGCTTGTAACCTCAGCAAGAAACGATTCCTGGGATTTACTCATCATGCCGAGGTCAGGTGGCGTGTCGCATTGCTGCGCCAGGATCATCACCGTCACGGTCGCCCAAATCGGGGCCAAGCCGCCGCCCCTTCTGCGCCTGGCCCAGCTCGATCTGCCTTCCCGGTGATGGTATTGGCGGGGGATGTGTAACTGTCCTGGTGGCTGCAGACAGACTCCGAAAGCTTCAGTTTGGTGAAACTTCTTGGGGAGTTCCACTTGGCGTCCGATGCAACAATCGGTTCCATACTGTTCCGAGCAGCCATCCCCAAACGAAAAACTGGATGCCACCAAAGACCAGGTGGAACAGATAGTAAGGCGTGTGATAGGTATCTTGGGCTGTTGCGCCGGACACCTTTGAGTATGCCTCATAGAAGTTGTCCAAGAGCAGACTCACCGGCAGGTCAGTCAGGCGCATGTGCTCCCACAGTGCCCCAAACTCGATGTTCCTTACGGAGACACGCCAGAGTGCCGTGACAAGAAGACCATGCCCGCAAAACAGCAAGGTTCCGAGGATTATCGGAAGTTTTAGTTGCAATCGAGTCCGCATTTGCTTGCCGCTTCCTTGGCCCAGTCCAGGCAGTTATACTGTCCCTTCCCAGTGGGCTTGTAGGGCTTCGATGTTGGAACCTCCGAGATACAGTCGAGAATCTCGGAGTCAGTGGCTTCGGTGCCCTTTCTGCCAGGGGCACCGTATTGCAGAAGGGATGCCGTCCGCTTGCAGGGTTTGCAGTCAGTGGGATTGAATTTCTTCTCCTGAATAGGCGGAGCGCCCGGTTTTGTCCCACCGATCCCCCAACCAACTCTCTCACACGTGTCGCAGTGCTTGTAGTGCAGATAAGCGTGGTCGGTTGGGGTTTGGGGATGGAGAATCCGGAAACCAATCAGCAAAAGACTTTCTCCCAATCCCTCCGGATTTACGTTTCGCATGCAGAGCGCAAATCCAACTGGGTCGGGCGGCGGGGGCGGCAAGGGCGGCGGTTTGCAGACATGAGGCTTCGGATCGAACGGGGAGATCGGCATCAAGCAACTTGGGCAAATGGCTACGATGTCCCGTCCGTCCCGGTCGAAATACCTAAGAGGATCGTTTGCGATGAACCCATAGAGGTTTGGCCCGCCCTTCTCTCCGATGGGGTCTCTGGATGGCCACCAGGCGACAACGCGACAGCCCGACCTCCGGCACGACGCGCGACGATGGCGTGGTGTAGGCATAGATCGCCGTGCCCGTCGGGCGGTCCGGCCGCCAGAATCGTCACCACACTGTCGTTGTAGTTGTAGTTCCACCGTCACCATCGTCATGCCTGCAACTCCATTCCGTTGCCGCACTCCGCAGCGAAGACGCAGCGTCCAGGGCTGTGCGGCAGGCGCGGGTGGCCGACCTTCTATCGAGCCGGCCTGAGGCGAGCCAGATCCTTCACACCTCTTGTTCGGGACAGCCGGCGCTATTTCGATTCGGGAGAATTCTGCTGCGTGGCAGAGAAAGTGAACCGTGTGGCATTGCCCGCGCCTGTGGACAAGACCTTGAACGTGTCGCTGCCGTATGCAAAAGCGTTTTGCGATTCCAAACCTTGGAAGTCGCCGAGCGTGCGCGGCAACTTCACATGGCGAACCACTTTGTTGCTCTTGACGAAGACCAGCAGATAGAACGTGTCGGACGAATCAATGTGCGTCTTCTCTGCTTCCGACCACTTGAAGCCCAATTGAGCATGGATTTTGTCAACCGGAGTGTATGGGCTAAAAATAAACAGTTTGTCCCACGCGAAATCCGTCACAGCAGAGACGGCTACAATCGGATTCGTGGTTGCGGTCGCGGCCAGTGCCGAACGCTCTATTGCCCTCACGATGCCGCTCTCAGATTTGGCGCACGCAAACAGACCAAATGCAGCGACTGCCGCCGAGATTGCCATGAAAACTCTGCGAGACTTCATGGCGTGATGACTTTCAGTTTGCCGTCATCAAGGGCCTTTTGGCAAAGGTCAGCGCAGTTGCCAGTCTGAGATGCAAGCCCGCGTCCAGCCGCGTTGTTGTGTTCATCCATTTCTCGCTCGTTCTTGGGCTGCCCTTTTCGGTCGCCAGCATTTTCGTGATTGTCGCCAATGGATTTTGCACATTTTTGGCCGATTGCTCTAGCCATCTCACAACTCCAGAAGCAATGCCGCCAAGCATCCGCCTTGTCGTTGTGAAGTGACATTCCAGGAAAGCGCTTCTGCGTTTCTTCCAATGCTTGTCCGGCCAGTGCTGCGGCCTTCTTGGACTTCTCCGCACCGCAATCCCACCAACACGCAAATTTCTCCTGAAAGTCAGCGTTGCCACCTCCGTAGTAGTCCAAGCCGAGAGGATCAATCCGACTGATCGGGTTGTTTCCTACGAAGCCGTAAAGGTTGATTCCCCCTCGTTCCCCGATGGGGTCTCTGTTTGGCCACCTGCCGGTGGAAGGGTTGTAATACCTGTGGCCGTAGTAGAGGAGGCCGGTTTCCCAGTCGTGGTATTTGGTGGAGAAGAGGTAACTGAAGGTCTGGGAGAGGGGGCCGGTGGCGCGGAGGAGTTCGCCAAAGGGGCCGTACTCATATTGCGCCACCAACAAGCCATCCGCCTCCCGCACATACCCCATCACATCCCCATTCCCATCATAAAACGGAAAATACACCCCCGCCTTCGGGCCATGATGAATCACCGTCGCCAGCAAACCACCCGCGTTGCAAGCGTCGTTCAGAGGAGAGGAATCCTGTGGGATGGGATTTGCCTCCTCCCTGACTTTCAATGTGCCGATGGTTCCCCACGCTTGCATGGTTTTCGGCTGACCCGGAGCCAATATCTCCCAAAACCGCCCTTCCTTCAAGGCCATTTATGGGGAGGGGGAAATGCAAAATGCAAAGTGCAAAATGCAAAGTGCAAAATGCAAAGTGCAAAATGCAAAGTGCAAAATGCAAAGTGCAAAATGCAAAGTGCAAAACCGGATAGTCGCAGGCGAAAGTGCAAAACGGTTGGCATCAGTCCTGATGTTTAATCCCTGCTGGATTGGTATGGCTTCAGGGGGCCGAAGGCGGCACGCGGGACGCGCGTTTTCCAAAACGTTAGCCAGTCTGTTGTTCCCGAATCCTGCCGCAATGTGAGTTGCGCCCGGGTTGGTGTCGGGTCAGCTTCTCCGCTTGTCAAGGTGTGCCTGGGCGGCTAGGGTAAGGCTTCAAACATGCTCGTATTTGGCCTCGCCATATTCAGCGGCGCGTTTCTGCTGTTTTTGATTCAGCCATTGATGGCCAAATTCATTCTGCCCTGGTTTGGAGGCACCCCCGCCGTCTGGACCACCTGCATGTTGTTTTTTCAGGCAGGGCTGCTGGTGGGTTACGCTTATGCGCATGGGTTGACGCGCCTGTTGTCGTGGCGGCGGCAGGTGCTGGTCCATCTGGGGTTGCTGGCACTTGCCCTGATGTTTGCGCGCATCATCCCTCCAGATACCTGGCAGCCGGCCAACGGTACCGCGCCCACCGGGCGGATTCTGCTGCTGCTGGTGAGTTGTCTGGGGCTGCCGTATGTGGCGCTGGCAGCCACCAGTCCCCTGCTGCAAGCCTGGTTCAGCCAGGCCCACCGCGGGGTGTCGCCGTATCGGTTGTATTCGCTTTCCAATGCCGGTTCCTTGCTGGCGCTGCTGGCGTTTCCCTTTGTGCTTGAGCCTCATCTTTCGCGGCAGGCACAGGCCATGGGATGGAAATGGGGTCTGGTCGTTTTTGTTATTTGCATGGCCTTCTGCGGCTGGCGCGTCTGGCGCGTCCAAGAGCAAGCTGTTGCCGTGCCTTCCGCCAGCCCGCCCGCCGCCGAGGCCGGTTCGTCTGCAGCCGCCAGCCCGGACGCCCCAGTCTCTGCGCCATCGCCACCCCTGACCGAGTCGCACCCGGCTGCCGGGTTGTGGCTGGCGTTGCCAGCTTGCAGCACGGCGCTGCTGCTGGCCATCACCAATCGCCTTTGTCATGACATCGCGGTGATTCCTTTTCTCTGGGTGTTGCCGCTGGGGTTGTATTTGATTTCTTACATTATTTGTTTTGACAATCCCCGTTGGTACGCACGATCTGTGTGGCTGCCGCTGTTGGTGCTGGCGCTGCTGGCCGCCACGGGCAATTTGGTGGGCGACCGCATCAATCTGCCGCAGAGCTGGTACTGGTGGCCCTTGCGCCAGCCGCTGGAGTGGCTGTCCAACTTGTCCCTGTTCAAGGCCATCGTCCTGTATTTGGGGGTGCTTTTTTGCTGCTGCATGGTTTGCCACGGTGAGCTGTACCGCCGGCGGCCGCCTCCCGAGCGCCTGACCACCTTTTACCTGGTGGCAGCCGCAGGGGGCACTTTGGGCGGCTTTTTCGTGGCCATTGTGGCGCCGGCGGTATTTCGGGGCTATCACGAGCTGCATTTGACATTGTGGCTCACGGGCGTGCTCGCCGCCGTGGCTGTGTTGGGCTGGCCCGGCCGGCACCCCGCCCGGTGGCGCACCTGGCTGGCCTGGCCCGCGGTGGCGGCCGCGCTCGCGTTCCAGGCGGCGGGCTTGTGGACGGATGTCCACTACAGCACCCGCACCGCCCGGACCGTCCAGCGGAATTTCTACGGTGTCCTCAAAGTCAAGGAATACTCCGTGGACGATCCGCACTGGCACAAAGTGACCCTGCTTCATGGCACCACCACCCATGGCCTGCAATATGTGAGCGAGGACAAACGCTGGTTGCCCACGTCCTACTACATCGGCTCCAGCGGCGTCGGCCTGGTCATGCAATACCATCCGCGCCGCACGCAGCGCCGGGTGGGCATTGTGGGACTGGGCACCGGTTCCATGGCTGCCTGGGGGAGAAGCGGTGACTATTTTAAGTTTTACGAAATCAACCCCGCCGTCGTGGAACTGGCCCGCCGCGAGTTCACCTATTTATCCCACTGCCCCGCCCAGGTGGACATTGTGCTGGGCGATGCCCGGCTTTCGCTGGAGCGCGAGCCAGCCCAGGAGTTTGATGTGCTGGCCCTGGACGCCTTTAACAGTGACGCCATCCCGGCCCACCTGCTCACCCGCGAGGCCTTTGGGGTCTATTTGCGGCACTTGCGCCCGGGCGGCGTGCTGGCCGTGCACATCTCGAACAAGTACCTGAACCTCGAGCCCGTGGTGCGCGCCGCGGCCCGGCACTACCGGCTGCAGGCCGCCCTGGTGCGTAATCAGGAGGAATCCACCGCCGCCGATGATCCCACCCGCGAGGATTTTTATCATTCGGACTGGTTTCTGCTCGCACGCGAATCGGACCTGCTAACCACCGGGGCGATCGGCGCCGCCGCCGCGGAAACGGATCCGAATGCCCCCTTGTTGGAATGGACCGACGACCGCAGCGATCTCTTCCGTATTTTGGTGTTGGACGATGACGGCTGGCTGGCCACCGTGCGCCGCTGGCTGCTGCCCGACACGCGCTAACCCTCAGGACTTGTTTGCAAAGGGATTTCCCTGCGGCGCCGCGGACCCGGCCGCCCGGGGCAGACAACAAACCGCCAGCGGCACGTACACCCATGCCACCATTACATGGAAAAGGGTCACCAGCCCCAGCCGGATCAAATCCACCAGTCCCCAGCCATAAGCCACGATGCCCAGCGTCATGATCAACGCCCCCGGCATCAACGCTGCCGCACACAAACTCCACGCCGCTCCCACCCCCAGCTCCGCCCCCCGCAGCCATGCCACCACCCGCGCCAGCGGCACATAGCCCAGGGCCAGCACACCCCAGATGAGCAACAAGCCCATGGTCGTCCCCACCCACACTCCCGCCAAAATGGCCTGGCTCCATGCCCCCCACCAGGGCACCGCCTCGCGCTGGTTCAACGGCACCCGGTAATCCGGCGGATACGTCACCGCCACGTACCCCAACACCCCCCGCACATATAAATTAGTGGCGCCGAACTCAAGCTGCACATCCGCCGGCGGGGTCTGTTCCCCCGTGTGCTCCAAATCCACTGCCAGGGATAAAAACTGATTGTCCGCCAGCGCCTGCGGTTGCGCCAGGGGCACCTGCAACCGCCCCTCCACAATCTCCCCCGCAAGCGGCAGCGCCGCCACGGCTTGGCCGAGGGGCGGAAACCACGCACTCCGCACAAACCACGCCATCACCAGCCCGATCAGCACCCCCATCACCATGAGCAGCGCCAAGGCGCGACCCATCCCCGCCCGGGCAAAGGCCGCCACCCCCAGCGGCGTGAACGGCTGCCACGCCTGCGGCCGGGCTGGTTTCCCCGCCTCATCATCCTGACGTTCCGCACTCATCTGCAACGCTCCACCATAACCTTAATTGCGGTTGCAAACCAAGCCTGGATCACCTGGCCGGCGCAGGCCACGCCAGCCCTCGCCCTCCCCTCCCTGTGTTGCTTCCAAGTTTTGGGCTGATTGGGTTACTGGATTGCAGCCCCCTGTTGCGGCCGGAGAAATGTTCCGGCAAGACCGGCTCCGCACCCGCGCCCCCTCAATTTTCATCTTGCGACACGCCTATTTTTTACTTTAATAAACTCACCGTAAACCAGTCTATCATCCCGGCTGCCTGCCCAACTGCGGCAGAACGGGGAGGGGAAATTTTTATGGCGAAAATCTCTGGCACAGCGCGATGCGGCCTGTTGGCCGGCGGCAATTGGATCATTGACCAGGTCAAAATCATTGATGCCTACCCTCAACCCGAACATCTGGGCAACATCCTCGACCAATATCAAGGCACCGGCGGCGCACCCTACAACGTGCTGGTGGACCTCGCCAAACTGGGCGTGGATTTCCCCCTCGCCGGCGCCGGCCTGGTGGGCCAGGACGCCCTCGGCGAAGCCATCCTTGCCGACTGCAAGGCCCACAAAATTGACACGCGCTTCATTGAAACCACCACCGCCGCCCCCACCTCATTCACCGATGTCATGACCGAGCAGGCCAATGGACGCCGCACCTTCTTCCATCAGCGCGGCGCCAACGCACGCTGGGACGCCAAGGGCCTGGATTTTACCAAGACCAAAGCACGCATCTTCCACCTCGGCTACCTTCTGCTGCTCGATAAACTGGACCTGCCCGACACCAAATACGGCACCAAAGCCGCGCGCCTGCTTGCCGAAGCCCAGGCCGCCGGACTCAAAACCTGTGTGGATGTGGTCAGCGAAGACAGCGAACGCTTCAGCGCCATCGTCCCCCACGCCCTCAAGCACGTGGATTATTGCATCCTTAACGAAATCGAGGCCGGACGCACCGCCGGTTTCAAACCGCGCACCCCCGACGGCCAGATTGACACCGTGGCCCTCCGCCACACCGCCGGCACCCTCCTGCAACAAGGCGTGCGTGAGCTGGTGGTCATCCACTTCCCCGAAGGCTGCTTCGCCCGCACCCGCCGCGGAGAAGATGTCTGGCAAGCCAGCCTCAAACTGCCCGACAAATACATCGTCGGCACCGCCGGCGCCGGCGACGCCTTTTGCGCCGGCGTCCTCCTCGGACTGCACGAAGGGTGGGATTTGCAACGCTGCCTGCTTGCCGGCGTTTGCGTGGCCGCCATGTCCCTTTCCCACGCCACCTGCACCGCCGGCATGAAATCCCTCAGCGCCTGCCTGGCCCTGGCCAAAAAATATGGCTTCCGTCCCCCGCTGGTGGCGGAAGACTAATCAATGGCCCCGCCGCCGGCAGTGCCGCTGCCCCAAATCTGGACAAGCACCGTCAAAACGGGACAAGTGTCCTCACCCTCTGCCGCCAGCCGTTCGCACGATTAAGAATAGCTCTTCGCGCCACTTGCACTTTTGCAAAAAAAGCCGACGACTTTCCCAATTCTACGAAACCTCACTCCCCCCTGCGACCGATGCTTGGTCTTTCAAGTACCTGTAAATGCTGCAACTTCATGCGCTCTGCGCACCGGCCCAATGCAAAGCTAATTTCCCATTGATGGTTGGCACGGGGGCTGCTATTCTCATAGCCGCGGTTGGCATATGGCAATAAGTGAACAGAAAGTGTTATCATCGTAACGGCCATATGCTGTTGTTCACGCCGCACGTAAAAAACAACAAAACAACAACCCAAGACAGGAAAGGACAGCATATGCGTATCAATCGTAATCGTAAATCCGGCTTCACGCTGGTGGAAATCATGATCGTGGTGGCCATCATCGGCCTGCTCGCCGCGATTGCCATTCCCAACTTCGTGAAAGCCCGCACCACGGCGCAGAAGAATGCGTGCGTCAACAACCTCCGTCAGATTGACGGCGCCAAGGAACAGTGGGCCCTGGAAAACGGCAAGAAGGGCACCGACACCCCAGGCGATGCCGACCTGTTCGGCGCTGGCAAGTACATCAAACAGAAACCTGCCTGCCCGGCCAACGGCACCTACACCATCGGGGACATGCAGACCAAACCGACCTGCAGCGTGACCGATCACACCCTGCCCTAAGGCGCAGTCTTAATCTCACACGCCCGGAGGCTCACCCCTCCGGGCTTTTTTATTCCCGCTTTGCCCTCAACCCGGTGGCGCACCACAACAAACGAGCCCACCACTGGCCTGCGCTGAGCCACCTGGAAAATTAAATTGTGATTGGAATGTGGCACAAAGAGTGCTATATTATTTCTTGCGGTTAGCTTGAGGCAATAAGTGAATAAAAATTGGAATCGTTTAACGGGCCTCCTGCCGAAGTTCACGCCGCAAACAACAAAAAGCAAAAACCAGAACGTCAAGACCAAAACTTATGCGTATCAATCGTAATCGTAAATCCGGCTTCACGCTGGTGGAAATCATGATCGTGGTGGCCATCATCGGCCTGCTCGCCGCGATTGCCATTCCCAACTTCGTGAAAGCCCGCACCACGGCGCAAAAGAATGCGTGCGTCAACAACCTCCGTCAGATTGACGGCGCCAAGGAACAGTGGGCCCTGGAAAACGGCAAAAAAGGCACCGACACCCCCACCGATGCTGACCTGTTTGGCGACGGCAAATACATCAAACAGAAACCTGCCTGCCCGGCCAACGGTAGCTACACCATCGGAAACATGGATACCAAACCGACCTGCAACGTGACCGACCACACCCTGCCCTAAAGCGCAAGCTTGACCTCGCACGCCCGGAGGCTCACCCCTCCGGGCTTTTTCTTTGCCCGCTGCCAGTCCCCGCCGGGGGGCCATAATTCCCTTCACCCCGAGGTTGACAGCCCCGCCCAGTCCGCTATTACTTAACCGCGTTTCAACGCGCGCCAGTGTAGCTCAGCGGCAGAGCAACGGTTTCGTAAACCGTCGGTCGTCGGTTCGATCCCGACCACTGGCTCCAACAGAATTACCAAGGATTTGCACCAGATTAACTTTCCCCCCGCAGCCCTGTGAGCTTTAGTCACTTGACGGTGACTTGACACGATGTTGGCCTTTCATTCTGAACAACTGCGACTGATAATGGACATCTGAGTCTTCGAAGGGCGGGCGTCCAGCGACACTCAAGCAATAGCGTGACCCTAAGCTGACCTTGGACCGCATCACCGTTGTGATGCGTTTTATCGCGGCAATGACTCCAGTCTAAATCCCTCCTGCCGATGCGCGTCGGCCTCGACCCCTCAGGTACTGCATTGTGCCTTTCGATGATGCCCGCTTCCCTTCGGTCTCGGGAAGCGCACGCGTCCCGCGTGCCGGCTTCGGCGTTCCGCCGAAGCCTTCCTCCTGCCACCAGCTTGCTAATCATCTCCCTACGCCCCAGCCCAGTTCACCACCGTTATCCCGCACCGCGAAACCAGCGCTCCACTCCCGCTTCTGGGGGCGTCCATCCGCGCCCTTGTGAACAACATTGGAAACGGTATCAGGCGAGACAGATTCCTTCTCACCGTTTGGCGGGACACCGGCGTTAGGTTCAGTGTTCACCGGCCAGCGAAGTCCGAAGTTGCGCCAGCCAATTGCGAATGGGAGTTTCCGTTGGCAGGTAGTAGCAAAGCAACTCCTCATGCAACATCCGCCTGAGTTCGTCCTCGGGTAACGACAGCGAAAGGAGTTCGTCGAGTTCTACGACAACTTTTTGAACCTCCTCTGCCGGGTTCTTGTCGAGGAATCGTTCAATCACAGCTTCGGGTGTTGGGGCATCAAGGCGCCAATCTTGATGGAAGCAAGCCCCGAAGAACTGAACAAGGTTGTTGAGTTTCCGGTCGGTCATTTGGGATAGGCGGTTGTGACTCGGAAGCAGAGACCGCTTTGCGGCGCAACCTTGTCGAGAACAACAACTTCACGGGCTGCCATTGGACTCCCTGCGCCTCGCGGCAGCACAACTCCGACGGGACTGCCAGCAGTGTGAGTAACAACCAAACGATTAGCATTGCCCGACAACCAAGCGCAGATTGCTCCTTGGTTCGCTTCCAGTGCTTCGACAACTGCTTTTTCCGCGACCGCACGGCTGGCAAAAGCTGAGACAGCGGGGATACTCGCATCTGCTGCAAGCCGAGCAGCCAAGGCAGCCTGCACTTGTGCCGCAGTTGCTGTTCCTTGCGGAACATGGCGACTGAGCGCATGTCCGCCAGCAGCTTCGTGCGCACCCAACCCACCACCTGGGACAAGTCGGCTGCACACTGGTTTACACAAACACTTGGCCAAGCCTTGAACCAGGTTCGCGGACAGAACGACGCCAAGGTCAGCAAAGGCGAGGATGTTGTCTCCCGTGAACCCTCCATAAGTTGGATCGCCAGGGCCAGGAGCATTTGCGTATTGCTCCGTGCTGAAATAGACGCCAGCAATCGCCGCCACGATGAGAATGGGCACGATGCGACCATCCTTATCAACCAGGTTGGGCGGGTTGTTGTAAACGAAGCCGTAAAGATTCAATCCCCCATTCTCAGCGATGGGGTCTCTGGATGGCCACCGGCCGGTAGAAGGGTTGTAATACCTGTAGCCGTAATAGTAGAGGCCGGTTTCCCAGTCGAGGGGTTTGGTGGAGAAGAGAGGGTTGAAGGTCTGGGAGAGGGGGCCGGTGGCGCGGAGGAGTTCGCCCAAGGGGCCGTACTCGTATTGCGCCACCAACAAGCCATCCGCCCCCCGCACGTAACCCATCACGTTCCCATTCCCATCATAAACCGGAAAATACAACCCTGCATTCGGGCCATTAATGATGAACGTCATCAATAACCCGCCCACGCCGCCCGCGCCTTGCAGGGTGCCGCTCAAGCCCGCCCCCCAGACGTGCGTTCGCACCTCGCCCGTCACTTCTTCCACTTCGGCGATCATGTTCCCTCCATCATACCCATATTTTCACCATCTTTGCAACCGCCCCAACCCATGCACATTGTTAACCTCGCGGCCATAACCCTTGGTCTCGGGGAGGGCACGCGTCCCGCGTGCCGGCTTCGGCCCCCGCCGAAGCCTCCCTTCCCGCCGCGGCCTGAGCGCGGCTAGATTCCTTTACACCTTTTGGCGGGACAGCCGGTTGGGTCACTTCGGCTGCTGGAGGTCAGTCAAACTCCAGTTGGCAATTTCGATTCCTCCTTCCAGCCCATCTTTCTTTGAGTAGGCCATGCCTTGAAGCTTGTTTGTGAACATCCCGGTTTGGGTGTCGTATTCCGCAACCCTCTTGTCGCCGTCGTTCACGATGACGAGAGTGCCCTCA